>JBDHYM010000100.1:0-11145 GCA_039811405.1 Flavihumibacter sp.
GTCGCTTTTCTTCTGGGTGCCATAACCAACCACCACCACTCCGGTGAGCGATTGGGATTCGGCCGCCATTCGAACGGCCAGCGGGCCGGGACCGTTCACCGTCGCCTGGCTGGCCGCATAGCCTACCGAGCTGAACAGCAGGGTTCCGCGTGCATCAGGCACATCGATCGAAAAACGGCCGTCGGCATCGGTCGTGGTAATGGTCTTGCTTCCTTTAAGGCTCACGGTAACAGCGGCAAGCGGCGCCCCGTTGTCGTCGGTAACCGTTCCGCTTACTTTAACCGGCGTCTGGGAATACCCAAACAGGCCGGCGCCCATAAGCAGCAAGAAAACAGGCAAAAACCTTTTAATGCCGGTGAGCGTGCGCTGCACGCCGCCGGATGCAGAGATGTTCCCTAACAGGCCACCGCTGCGCTGCATAAGCAATCTTGGACATTTCATCGTTGTTTATTTAGTATTGGTTCCGGGAATATGGTTTGAAGTTTGAGAAAAACCGGTTTAGCAGTTCGGGCAAAAAAAATCCTGTCTACGGATGTGTGATAATAAGGTGCAGGGTTGAAGCGGTACCGGACGGCGCTCATCGGCCCACGTCACTCACGGGATCGGGCGGTGCCGGGTGTGCCGGGTCGTAAACGGCTACCGCCACCCGCGAATCGGCACATCCATAATACAGGTACCATTTGTTTTTAAACCAGGCCATCCCTTCGATGAATACGGTTCCATTCACATACTGGCCGCTTTTTTCAAAGGATTCCATCGGGCGGAGAAAAGGCAGGTCCAACCGGTCGAGCAACCGGGAAGGATCGGTATTGCTGAACAGCATCTGCCCGGCACAATACGCATTACCGGTAAACCGCTTGTCCCCTTTGTCGCCCGGATTGTTCTTGCCATTGTACAGCAACACAATGCCTTTGTCGGTCAGTACAGCCGGCGGACCGCATTCGGTAAGATCGCTGTCGAAATAGCCCGGCCTGGTAGACGCCAGCGGCAGCAGCTCTCCTTTGTCGTCGGTGAGCGGTTTCCAATCTACCAGGTTGGTGGAAGTAGCACCGAACACCGCTGTTTCGCCCCAGTACATAAAATAGCTGCCGTTCACCCGCGTAATTACCTGCCGGTTGTTCTTTACGGTAGTAACGATCGAGGCGGATTTATGCGGCATATTGTAAAATCTGCCGTCGTATGCTTTTTTAAAAATAGGCCCGTGTTTTTTCCAATGGACCAGGTCTTTCGAAGTAGCCACACCCAGGCGCGGCGTGTGCCGGTTCCACTGGGTATAAAACATCACGTACAGGCCGTCTTCGGTCACGGCTACCCGGGGATCTTCACATCCGCCAGGCCATTCATATTCTTTCTGGCTGTCGTCGGCGGGAAAGAAAACCGGCGCCGGCCGACGGGTAAAATGAAGACCGTCGGTGCTTTCTGCATAACCCAGCCTCGAGGTACGCATGCCGATCTCCACCCCGGTTTTATCTTCAGAGCGGTAAAGCACCACCACTTTACCATCTTTTACCGTGGCGGCGGGATTAAACGTATCGTTGGATTCCCAATGCACCTGCTTTTTGTGCATCGGATCATAAAACACCGAAGAAGGCCGGGGAGAAATAATAGGGTTGAGCCCTGCAGGCCTTACAAAACCACCCAGCGCCCAGGGGGGCAATACATTGTTCTGGGAAAACGAAACCCGGGCGTACAGCATCCCCGGTAACATCCATATTATCATCAGCAATCGCCTGGTCATCTATGCAGGTTTTAGGAAAGCAATGGTTTTACCATCGCTGTTTTTTTATATAGCCGCCTAAGGCAGTCAACTCAATTCCAAAACAAGTATAGACAATAAAACCGGTTTTGCAATATTTTTTTTTAGCTTGCCTGAAGCCTGGTTAAAAAAGACATTGCTGCAACAGAAGAGAGTTTTCTTAAACAAAATGCTTCAAATACAGCCATATAATAGATTTTTTTAACAAATTTGCAGCAACCCCATAGCACAACCGGTTTTAGCATATTAGTAGCCCGCTGCCGGCGCCGGCAGCCGTTGCTACCTGGGCGCACTAACCAAAGAATGAGAACTATTGCTTAAACAGCACCATACTTATCATGAAAAAGAAATTATCGATCAATGATATTGCCGCCCAGCTCAATGTTTCCAAGTCGACGGTTTCATTCATACTCAACGGAAAGGCCAAAGAGAAAAGAATAAGCGACAAACTGGCCCAACGGGTGCTCAAATACGTGAAGGAAAAGGGATACAAACCCAGCGAGCTGGCCCGCAGCCTCAGCACCGGTAAAACCAGGATGATCTGCCTGATGGTGGAAAAGATATCCGACTATTTCTTCTCGCATATTGCGTTTCACCTGGAGGCCCTGGCCTATAAAAGCGGATACAAGATCATTTACTGCAGCACCGAAAACGACCCTGACAAAACCAGGGAACTGATAAAACTTTTCCGGGAACGGCATGTAGACGGTTATATCATTACACCCCCGCCGGGCATTCAATCGGCGATAAGCGACCTGAAAAACGATTTGCCGGTGGTGTTGTTCGACCGGTATTTTGAAGACCTGGAGACCGACTACGTGGTGATCGATAATTACAAAGGCACGGTAAACGCCGTTTCGTACCTGGCGGAGAAACAATATAAACACATCGCCTTTGTGACCCTGCAATCGGAACAACTGCAGATGAAAGAGCGCGAGCATGGCTATACCGATACCATCAAAAAGCACGGGCTGACTCCTATGGTGCTGAAGATCCCTTTCGAGAACGATGCAGACACCAGCTCCAATGCCATCAGGTCTTTTTTAAAAAAGAAACCGGAAACAGACGCCATCGTCTTCGCCACCAACTACCTGGCCCTAAGCGGCGTGAAGGCCATCAATGAACTGCAACTGAACATACCCGGTGATATCAGCATCATTGCATTCGACGACCACAGCGTTTTCAGCGTGTACAATCCGCCCATCAGCGCCGTCGCCCAGCCGCTGGAAGCGCTGGCCTTCCAATTGTTCAAGGTACTGATCGACAAGCTGGAAAACAGGGTGCCGATCGACCAGCTTCAGCAGATCATCGTACCCACCCGGCTCATCATCCGGCAATCGACCAAATAGCTTTATAATACGGGTATGGAAAAATCGCCGGTAAGCCTGAACTGCGACCGGTAAAACTGGGGGGAACAGTTTTTGTATTTCTTGAATTGCCGGTAAAAAAACGGGATGGTTTCGTAACCCGCATTGTAGCAAACCTGCGCGATCGGCATATCAGATTCAATGAGCAGCTTGCAGGCCACAATCACCCGGTATTCATTTAAAAAAGAAAAAAACTTTTTCTTCATCACCTTGCTGAAGAACCGCGAAAACGATTCTTCGGTCATGCATACCACGTCGGCCGCTTCTTCAAGCGTGATCTTCCGCGTGTAATTCTGTTTTACAAAATTATATACCTGGTTGATCCGCTCGTTGTCGCCCGTGGTCTGGTGGGTGAAGTCGTCCTTGCAAATGGGTGAAAAATCGGTGGTGCGCGAGAGTTTGTCGAGTATCGACAAAAACACCATCAGGCTGTCGAACGATTCAAGCGATACCAGCTTTTCAAAATCTTCCCGCACTTCACAGGCCACCGCTTCCGAAAACTGGATACCCCGGCCCGCCAGCTTGTGCAGTCTTTTTATGGCGAACAGCTCTTTTGTTTCCAGCCAGTCCTTTCCCAACATATCCTCCCGCCACTGCAATACCAACGCCGACGCCTTTTTTTTTTGCCTTTCGCCATTTTTCCAGCAATGCGGCAGATTGGGCCCCAGCAATACCAGGTCGTTCGCGGTAAAGCGCTGGAATTCGTTGCCCACATACCGCACCCCATCCGAACTGGTAATATAGGTCAGCTCGTATTCGGGATGATAGTGATACGGATAGTCAAATTCCTTTTTTTCCTGCCGGAAGGCATTGAAGGAATTTGACCCGACGGGTGATATGGATTCGAACTGCGCTTTCAATTATCTCTTTTTGTAAAAATACTGGGATAAAAATAAAATAAATCATACAAAATAGTGTAACTATTGGTCAAGATGAGCAACTTCATCAACAGGCAGGGCGGATAGTTTTACAATCGCAACCGAGTCAAAACAACACCATGACGCCAGAAACCGATAGCTTGCTACCCGCTTCCGAAAGGATCGCTTCCGCTGCCGCGGAACAAAAGAGCAGTCCCCCACTTACCGAAAACAGGTACCTGCTCATCTTCGCATTTGTTACCTGCCTTTTCTTTTTATGGGGCGTTGCCATCAGCATGGGCGACGTGCTCAACCGGCATTTCCAGCAGGTATTGCAGATCTCCAAATCAAGGTCGGGACTGGTGCAGCTTTCTCTCTTCGGCGCCTATGCCGTGATGGGTATTCCCGCGGGACTCTTCATGCAGCGATACGGATATAAAAAAGGGGTATTGCTGGGATTGTTCTTATATGGCGCCGGCGCCCTGCTTTTTGTGCCCGCCGCCACCGCCGCGTCGTTCTCGTTTTTCAGGCTGGCTTTGTTCGTACTCGCGTGCGGACTCGCCACACTCGAAACCGTAGCGCATCCTTTTATCGTGGCGCTGGGCGACCAGCAAACTTCCGACCGACGGCTCAACCTGTCGCAGTCGTTCAACGGCCTGGGCGCCGTGATCGGTCCCGTTATCGGCGGCTATTTCCTGCTGAAGGCGGGCCGACACGAAGAAGAGCTGAACGCCGTCAGCCAGCTTTACCTGGCGATCGGTATTGCCGTATGCAGCATAGCCGTTCTCTTCTCTTTCGTGAAAGTGCCCGCTTTCATCAACCACCCGCATAAAAACACCACCGCGGTCAGCGGAAAAAACAGGGAAAATATTTTCCGTCACCGCCATTTCAGGTGGGCGGTAGCGGCACAGTTCTTCAACGTGGCCGCCCAAGGAGGAACCTGGGCTTATTTCATCAACTACGGCATTGAAGAAATTCCCGGCATGACCGACGAAAAAGCCGCTTACTACTTTTCATTCAGTATGTTTATGCTGATGATAGGCCGTTTTGTAAGCACCTGGCTGATGAAATATATTGCCCCCAATAAACTGCTGTGGTTTTATGCGCTGGTGAATGCGCTGCTTTGCATTGTCATCGCACAGCGCTTCGGGTGGCCTTCTTTTATCGCCCTCATGCTGCTCAATTTCTTTCTGAGCATCATGTTTCCCACCATTTACAGCCTGGGATTGAAGAATATGGGAGAACAGAGCCAGCGCGCTTCGTCGTTTATCGTAATGGGGGTTGTGGGCGGCGCTCTCTTTCCGCCGGTGATGGGGCTCATCGCCAATCACAGCACCGCCGCCGCCTATTACCTGCCGATACTATGTTATGCCGTAGTATTTCTTTTCGGCTGGAAATTTTATCGCGTAAAAGAACAACTATGATATCCCTTGCAGCCGTAGCTGACGGAAACGGGCATTTTGAGATCACCGAAACGGAAATACTCGAACCAGCGGGCGATGAAGTACTCGTAAAAATAATGGCCGCGGGGCTTTGCCATACCGATTACGACTCCATGAAATGGGGCAAGCCGCTGGTGATGGGTCATGAAGGAAGCGGCGTTATTGCAGCGGTGGGTGAAAAGGTGCAGGATTTTCGCATAGGCGACAGCGTTATACTGAACTGGGCCACCCCCTGCGGCGAATGCTTCCAGTGCCAGCAGGGCAACCAGAATATCTGCGAACGCAACTCTCCGGTAGTGGCGGGCGGCAACGGCTATTCGGGCGGACATGCCGCCCTGCATAAAACCAGGTTTCGCAACCAGCCGGTCGTAAGGTCATTCAACCTGGGCACCTTGTCTGAATATGCCCTGGTGCGGGAAGCGGCACTGGTTAAAAACCACAGCCGGAAAATATCTTTTGCCGCCGCCAGCATTATCGGCTGCGGCGTAATGACCGGTTACGGTTCGGTGGTCAATGCCGCAAGGCCCGCTCCCGGCAGCTCGGTGGTGGTGCTGGGCGCCGGCGGCGTGGGACTCAATGTAATTCAGGCCGCACGGATAGCAGGCGTCACGGTGATCATAGCGATCGATATCAATGAAAGCCGGCTCGCCATGGCCCAAAAGTTCGGCGCCACCCACTTGGTGCATGCCGATAAGGCAGACCGCGACCTGCGAAATGCATGGCAGCAGGTGAAGGAAATCACCGGGCGGGGCGCAGACTATGCCTTCGAATGCACCGCTGTACCCGAGCTTGGCGCCGCTCCCCTGCTGATGGTCAGGAACGGCGGCACCGCCGTACAGGTAAGCGGTATCGAACAGGAAATAAAATTTGACATGAGCCTCTTTGAGTGGGATAAGATCTATATCAATCCCCTTTATGGCAAATGCCGCCCGCGTCTCGATTTTCCCCGAATCATCGACCTGTACGAAAACGGTTCGCTGCAACTGGAAGAAATGATTACGAGGAAATACAGGCTTCATGAACTGAAGCAGGCTTTCGATGATATGTTAACCGGAAAAAATGCAAAAGGTGTCATCAGCTTCGAATAAGCAACCGGGCTTTCGCACGTTTGAGTTGTCGGATCCGTCGATCGGGCTCGCGGGGCTGCGGTTCGTTACCGTTAAATCGCCTTCGCTGAAAAGAAGAGCCGATATAGTATTGTACGTGCCCGCTGCGGCCGAACAAAAAAAAGACCTTCCGCTGATCCTGCTGCTGCACGGCGTGTACGGAAGCGCCTGGGCCTGGGCCCTGAGCGGCGGCGCACATCTCGCCGCTGAAAAGCTCATCCGGCAGCAACTCCTGCCCGATTGCATCATCGCGATGCCTTCCGACGGATTATGGGGCGACGGATCGGGCTACCTCGCCCACGGCGGCTGCGATTACGAAAAATGGATCGTTGACGAAGTGCCGGCCGCGGCAAGAATGGCCGTGCCGGCCTTGTCGGAAAAAAGTCCGCTTTTTATCGCCGGCCTTTCCATGGGCGGTTATGGCGCCATCAGGATAGGCGCCAAATACGGGCACCTGTTCCGCGGCATATCGGGTCATTCCTCGATCACCGCTTTTGAGCAGTTGTCGCTTTTTGTAGAAGAACCGCTCGATGCCTACGAACCTGCCCGGCAGGAGAACAAAGACCTGGCAGACATGCTCTGCCATGCCGCCGGCGGGCTGCCGCCACTGCGATTCGATTGCGGGAAAAACGACCTCCTGATCGAACCCAACCGGCTGCTTCACCGGCAACTGGAAGAAAGAGGTATTGCGCACCAGTACCTGGAATTTGACGGCGAACACAACTGGGACTACTGGAAAACGCATATCAGCGATACGCTGGTTTTCTTTTCACATCTTCTTTAACCTGAAAAACATTGCTATGAAAGCAGAAAACTATACCGGTTACAAAGGGCTCCCGCCGCTCGTGGGTTTGCATACCATGTCTGAAGCGCTGTCGCGCGGACTAACGGTGATGGATAGCGTAAGCAGGCTGAAACGATATCACTGGACGGCAAAACGGCTAAGCCTTATATTCACCAGCCGCATCACCGCCATGCCGGTGTACGAGCTGAAAATGGCTTTCAGCCTGCACGCCCACTATCTTGCCGAACACGTGGAATGTTTTTTCAACCGCGTTCGCGAAATGCGCCAGCCGCCGTACGGCATGGACAAAACGCCCCATCCGTCGCTCGACATCCTGCTCGATGAAGTGCAAAACGCACCCACCACCGAAGCGCTGGTACTGGGCCTGTACAAAGTGATTGTACCCGCCCTCACACGCGGGTTAAGAAGGCACCTGGAAGAAGACAACAAGCTGTTCGATCATCCGACCTTCCGGGTTTGCCGGATGGCATTGCTCGAATTTGAAGAGATGGAAGCCTACGGGCAAAAAGCGGTGACCTGCCTGGCAGACACCGCCACCAGAACGCAGTACGCAGCCTGGCTGCAATTGCTGCAAGACCTGCTCGATACCATGGGCGACCTCGACGGCACCCAACCACAGCAGGAACGCAGCATAACGCCTGTTTTCTCTCAAACGCCATATGAATACAAGGGCTATCCCGCACGCGACGAGAGATTCAGGGATGTATTCAACATGGGTGTAAATGCCGAAGCCTTTTTATTGGATCCTTCCTTCGAGCCGCTCCCCAAAACCATCATGCTCTATTTCAAAAGAATGCGCGAAATAGACGTACCCGAAATGATGTCGAGCATTATCACCGAAACAAAAGAAAAGCCCTGGCTTTATTACAAAGACATGATCAGGCAGCTATGGGACGAGGCGAGACATGCCATGATGGGCGAGATCGGTTTTACATCGCTTGGCATCGACTGGAAAGAGATCCCCCTCAACATTACCTGGGCCTACCTGCTCAATACCCGGATGACGCCGCGCGAAAGGCATTCCATCCTCTATTTCATTGAGCAGGGACTGATGCCTGCGAAAACGGGCAAGCAGTATGAATGGGAAGTGGCCGTCAGCACCGCCAACAAACTGAGCGAGCTGATCCAGGATTATGACTGGGCCGACGAAGTGCTGCACGCACGTATCGGCCGGGACTGGATCGTTTCGGAACTGGGCGGTCAAACCGAGGCGATGGCATTCGGCAACGAAGCCTGGAGCAAAGCCCTCGGCAATTCATTCGATGAGTTCGAAGCCGATAAAAAAACCGAACATGCAAACTGGTGGCCGGCTATTTACCGGCAGGCCTGCACGCATTGGGGCATCGAACCCGATCCCAAAGTACTGGATTACCAAACCACTTACCGCGAGTCGCGGCCCGACCAGGTTGACCTGGTCCAGGAGAAATGAAAAACAGCGCAGCACCTACAAAATCTGAAAACAAAAGATGTCGGCTTACAGGAAATACAGGATCGTAAAAAAAATACGGGAAACAGACCATATCGCTTCTTTTTATCTGCAGCCGGTCGACGGACTTCCGCCGGCAGCTTTCCGGCCGGGGCAACATCTGTTATTCAAACTGGATATACCCGGCCGGGACCTGCCGGTACTTAGAAACTACAGTTTTTCTTCTGCGTATAATTCTTCCTTTTACCGGGTATCGGTCAAAAAAGAAGCGCCGCCGCGAACTGCTCCCCAGCTTGCGCCGGGCATCGCATCGTCTTACCTGTACGACCAGGTCAAAGAAGGCGATATCCTGGAAGCAAAGGGACCATTGGGCAATTTTTGCGTGGGCGAGGAAAACAACGAAATACCGGTATTCATCGCGGGCGGTATCGGCATTACGCCCCTGCTGTCGATGGCTGAAGCAGTGTTGAAAACAGATCCCCACCGCCGGATACATTTCCTGTATGGCGTCAACAACCGCCGGGAGCACGCTTTCGGAGAAGAGTTAAGGGCGCTCAGGCAGTTGTCGGCGAGGTCGCGGTTCCTTACATTCTATGCCTTGCCCGACGAGTCAGACCAGCAAGGACATCATTACGACCGGGCCGGCTTTATCAGTATCGATGCCATTGGCGACGACCTGCTTCACGCCGATACGCGGTTTTATCTCTGCGGCCCCGCTCCTATGATGGCATTTATCACCGAAGCATTACAGCAACGCGGGGTAGAGAGCAGCCGCATACTTACCGAAAATTTTACGGCCGCTTCGGTCGAAGAAACAGATGAGGAGCCGGTTGCCACCGGCTGCAGCGCATTTACCGTTGAATTCAGCCGCTCCGGCAAAACGCTGTCGTGGGACGACCGTTTCCCCTCCCTGCTGGAATTTGCCGAATACAACAATATCGATATCAGCTCGGGCTGCCTGTTTGGCGACTGCGGCACCTGCCTTACAAAGCTGCAAGGCGAGGTGCAATACAAGCACCCTACGATGGTGAAACCGGGAAAGGGTGAATGTCTTCCCTGCAGTTGTGTACCGGCAAGTGATATTTCACTCGACGCCTGAACAACCGGCGTTGGGTGTTAGCGGTTAATACGTATACACACGGTAATGCACACCTGCCTCGGCCTGGAATGAATACCAGTCTGTGCCCGCCACTTTTGCCAGGGCCGGGGCACGGCCATCCTGCAACGATTTTACCGCTACGCGATTTTCCGTCGCATTTTTTAGCCGGCAGCGATAACTGCCTTTTCCCGTTATCGTAAAATCAACAGCGTCGCTTTTCTTTTCCATCATCGTGATGGGCACTTCACAATAGAGGACAGTTTTATCAAGCACCGGGTGGAACAACAGGAAAGCCGCTTCGGGCAGCATGGCAAAACAATAAGGGCTTTGGCTCACCCTGCCGGGAAGATGATGCTGCCCGCTCGAATCCCATTCCAGGTAACCGAAGCCTTCGAGGGGTATATAAGATTCGCGCCTGATGGGTATTTTCCATTCACGCGGAATGCCTGTATAAATGATCGACGGGTCGGGCAACAGGGGCGCCAGCCCGTCGGCGCCGGAGATGCATTTCCACCGCAGCAGTTCGGTAACCATAACAGACCGGGTATGACCAAGTATTTCTTTTCCTTCGGCCAGCAATAAACCCAGGTACCTGATCAGGGCCGCTTCTTCCCAGCCATTGGTATATACACCGGGCATGCCTTCCGTAAGCATAAAGATCGTTCTACCCTTGTACTGGCCGTAAGACGGATTGAAGAGCCAGGAATGACGAAAGATCGCCGCCAGCGGAATGCTTACGGCATCGAGGTATTTTTTGTCGCCGGTTATTTTGTACAGGCGCAGCGTTGCCAGCGGGCCGAGCGCCGTAGTAGTGAATTCAAAGGGAAATTCAAAGCCCATTTGGCACAGCCTGTCGCCGGCCTTCTTAGCGCTGTCTAAAAAGCGGGATTCGCCCGTCATCTCATGGTATAACAACGTGAGGTAAACAAATGCACCCGTGCAGTCATACTGGTTCCTGAATTTTCCGGGGTTGGAAAAATCGGCCGCGATGCGCAGCGGGAATACGTAATTCAATGCAGCGCCTACTTTCAATACATTTTCCTTCGCGGCGAGAAAAGCCTGTTTTGCCGGTTCACTGTTATAGGCTGCAGCATATTCACCCGCCATCACCAGCGGATAGAGATATTGCCAGGCATCTCCGTAAGGCAAAGCCGATTGCACGCGGGTCCAACTATCTTCGGCGCCGGTCAGCAATGCCTCCGCCGGGGCAGACGCGAAATCGTGCTGGTACTTTCGCAACGACCACAGGTTTGCCTGCGGATAAATGATCGCTGTTCCGGGCTGGTC
>JBDHYM010000101.1:0-11115 GCA_039811405.1 Flavihumibacter sp.
CCTACCATCAACCAGGACCAGCCGGTAAAAGACCCTTTGTCGGCCAACCAGCTCAGGGCCCTGGAAAGCAATGCCAAAAAATATGGCATTTCGCACTGGGGGTTGAACAACCCGAAAAACGGAATCGTGCACGTGATCGGACCCGAAAACGGCATTACCCTGCCGGGGATGACCATCGTTTGCGGCGATTCGCACACCAGCACGCACGGCGCTTTCGGCGCCATCGCCTTTGGAATCGGAACGTCTGAAGTGGAAATGGTGCTGAGCTCACAATGCATCATGCAGCCGCGTCCGAAAAAGATGCGTATTAAGGTCGATGGTCAGTTGGGCAAGGGCGTTACACCGAAAGACGTGATCCTGTATATCATTTCCCAGCTCACCGCCGCCGGCGCCACCGGCTATTTCGTGGAATATGCCGGATCGGTGTTTGAGAACATGACCATGGAAGGCCGTATGACGGTGTGCAATATGAGCATTGAAATGGGCGCCCGGGGCGGTATGGTGGCGCCCGATGCAACCACCTTCAATTATATCAAAGGCCGTGACAAAGCGCCCCGGGGCGAGGCCTGGGAGAAAGCGATGGCTTACTGGAAAACGCTCAAGACCGACGAAGGCGCCACGTTTGACAAGGAATACCATTACAATGCAGCCGATATTGAGCCGATGATCACCTTCGGTACCAATCCCGGTATGGGCATTGGCATTTCACAACATATTCCTGCCACGCACGAAACCGGCGCCGGCAAAGCAAGCTATGAGAAATCGCTGAACTATATGGGCTTCCATGAAGACGAGGCGATGCTGGGTAAGAAGGTGGATTATGTATTCATCGGCTCCTGCACCAACGGACGGATAGAAGACTTCCGCGCTTTCGCCTCCATCGTAAAAGGACGCAAAAAGGCAGACAATGTAACCGCCTGGATTGTGCCCGGTTCACATATCGTAGAACAACAGATACGTGAAGAAGGCATTTACGACATACTCACCGAAGCCGGCTTCCAGTTGCGGCAGCCTGGTTGTTCTGCTTGCCTGGCTATGAACGACGACAAGATCCCTGCCGGCAAATATGCAGTGAGCACCAGTAACCGCAACTTCGAAGGCCGCCAGGGACCTGGCGCCCGCACCCTGCTGGCCAGTCCGCTGGTTGCCGCCGCCGCCGCGGTAACGGGGGTGGTGACCGACCCGAGAACCCTATTATAAGTTTGAGGTTTGAGGCGTAGTGCAGCAAACCTCATTATCAGCGATCAAACTTCAAACCTCAAACTTCAAACCTCAAACTTTCATCATGGCTTACGACAAATTCAACATACTCACTTCTACTGCTGTTCCGTTACCGATCGAGAACGTAGACACTGATCAGATCATTCCCGCGCGTTTTTTGAAAGCGACCGAACGCAAGGGGTTTGGTGATAACCTGTTCCGCGACTGGCGGTACAACGGTGATGATAGCCCGAAGAAAGACTTTGTGCTGAACAACCCCATTTACAAGGGAAAGATATTGGTCGGGGGCAAGAACTTCGGTTGCGGCAGCAGCCGCGAACATGCCGCCTGGGCCGTGTATGATTATGGTTTCCGCTGCGTGGTATCGAGTTTTTTTGCAGACATTTTTCGTGGCAACTGCCTGAATGTAGGTATACTGCCCGTGCAGGTCAGCGATGCATTTCTCGATAAGATATTCAAAGCCATAGAAAACGATCCGAATGCCCAATTGGAAGTGAGCCTGCCCGCCCAAACCATTACCATACTGGCAACCGGCGAAAAAGAAAATTTCGATATCAACGGGTATAAAAAAGACAACCTTTCGAACGGATACGACGATATCGATTTTCTCCAGGCCATCAAAAAAGATATCGAACAGTTCGCCACCACCCGGCCCTTTTAATTACCCGACATGTCGACCAGCCGAAGAGCGATTGAGATCATGGACACCACCCTGCGCGATGGTGAACAGACCAGCGGCGTATCTTTCTCCGCTTCCGAAAAACTAACCATTGCCCAGCTCCTGCTCACCGAAGTAAAAGTGGATCGTATCGAGATCGCTTCCGCACGCGTGTCGGAAGGTGAGTTCGATGCCGTGAAAAAGATCACCAAATGGGCAAAGCAGGAAGGGCTGCTTGAAAAAGTAGAGGTACTCACTTTCGTTGACGGCGATATATCGGTACAATGGATGATCCAGGCCGGCGCCCGGGTGATGAACCTGCTTACCAAGGGATCCCTTAATCACCTCACGCACCAGTTGCGGAAAAAGCCCCAGGAGCATTTTGCCGATGTGGCGGCGGTACTGGCGCTTGCAAAGAAAAAAGGCATCCAGACCAATGTATACCTCGAAGACTGGAGCAATGGCATGCGGCATTCGCCGGAATATGTTTTCCAGTACCTCGATTTCCTGCAAACCCAACCGGTAAAACGGATCATGCTGCCCGATACCCTCGGCGTGCTTACGCCGGCCGAGGTGTTTGAATTTATTTCGGCTATTGTTACCCGTTATCCCGATACCCATTTTGATTTCCATGCCCACAACGACTATGACCTGGGCACGGCAAACATACTGGAAGCGGTCAAGGCCGGCGCACGCGGCCTGCACCTCACCATCAACGGCATGGGTGAACGGGCGGGCAATGCTCCGCTCGCCAGCGCCATTGCCGTACTAAATGATTTCATGCCCTCGGTAAAAACAGGCGTGGCCGAAAAATCGCTGTATTCGGTCAGCAAGCTGGTGGAAACCTTCAGCGGTTTCCGCATCCCGGCCAACAAACCGGTGGTGGGCGAAAATGTATTCACCCAAACGGCGGGCATCCATGCCGACGGCGACAAAAAAAACAAACTCTATTTCAGCGACCTGATGCCCGAGCGCTTCGGTCGCCAGCGCAAATATGCCCTCGGCAAAACCAGTGGCAAAGCGAATATCGAAAATAACCTCGCGCAACTTGGCATCCAGCTCAGCGATGCCGACCTGAAAAAAGTAACGCAACGCATTATCGAACTGGGCGACCGCAAGGAAGTGGTGACCCAGGCCGATCTTCCGTATATCATTGGCGACGTGCTCGACAGCAATACGCTTGAAGAGAAGGTGAGGATCGAAAGCTATGTGCTGATGCATGCCAACAACCTCAAACCATCGGCCACCCTGCAGATCAGCCTGCACGGCGAAAAATTCGAAGAGCAGGCCCAGGGCGACGGGCAGTACGATGCCTTCATGAATGCGCTGAAGAAAGTGTACAAGCAGAAAAAGCTGGAATTGCCGGTGCTCACCGATTATACCGTGCGTATCCCGCCCGGCGGGAAAAGCGATGCCCTGTGCGAAACCGTGATCACCTGGCGGTGGAACAATAAGGAGTTCAAGACCCGCGGACTGGATAGCGACCAAACAGTATCGGCGATCAAAGCCACACAGAAAATGCTGAACCTGATTTAGGGGGTATGCGGGTTTCTCGCAGAGGATCAATTAACTTAGCGGGCCAACCCATTTACCTCCAAAAGCAACGCAATAAACAATGGCTATCAAAAAAATACTCATCGTACCGGGAGACGGTATCGGCCAGGAAGTAACTGCTGCCGGCAAGAAAGTGCTTGACAAGATCGCAGAAAAATTCGGTCACAGCTTTCAGTACGATGAGGCCCTGATCGGCCATGCTGCCATTGAAGCCACCGGTCAGGCCCTGCCCGATGAGTCGCTTGAAAAGATGCGTACTGCCGATGCAGTGCTTTTCGGCGCCGTAGGACATCCCAAATACGACAACGACCCTTCCGCCAAAGTACGTCCCGAGCAGGGGTTGCTGAAAATGCGCAAGGAGCTGGGTCTCTATGCCAACCTTCGCCCCATTAAATTATTCGACGAGCTGCTGGAAGCTTCCAGCATCAAACCCGAGATACTCAAAGGCGCCGACATACTTTTCTTCCGCGAGCTGACGGGTGATATCTATTTCGGCGAAAAAGGCCGCAAGAACAATGGCGACACTGCTTACGATATAGCAGAATACAGCCGTTATGAAGTGGAACGCATCGCCCGTAAAGCTTTCGATGCCGCTCGCAGCCGTCGCAAGAAACTTTGCTCGGTCGACAAAGCCAATGTGCTCGAAACAAGCCGCCTTTGGCGCGAAACAGTGCAACAGGTAGCGAAAGACTATCCCGATGTGGAGCTCGAACACCAGTTTGTGGATGCCATGGCCATGCTGCTGATCAAAGATCCCCGCCGCTACGATGTGGTGGTCACCGCCAACCTTTTCGGTGATATCCTTACCGACGAAGCCTCGCAGATCGCGGGTTCGATGGGTATGCTGGCCAGCGCTTCCATCGGCGACGGCACAGGCGTATATGAGCCCATCCATGGATCTGCACATGATATTACCGGCAAAGGCATTGCGAACCCGCTGGCATCGATCCTGTCTGCCGCGCTGTTGCTGGATATTTCTTTCGGCTTTAAAGCAGAATCTGACGCCATCATCAACGCTGTCGACCAGGTATTGAAAGCGGGCTATCGCACCAAAGACATCGCCAACGCATCTACTCCGGCCAACATGATCCTGCATACCCAGGCCATGGGGCAGGAAGTGGTAAGTCGTTTATAGTACCGGCAGCAGCCTAAGCAACGGACTGGTTCAAGGCACGTCATTACGACAGGCTTTGCAGCGCGGCTGCAAAGAGCTTCATTTCGTCCATGGTGCCCAGGCTTACGCGACACCAGGTTCTGTTCGCGATCTCAAACGACCGGACGCCTACACCTTTTGCCGTCATCGCATCGAGGAAATCTTTTCCTTTCATGTTGATGGGGAACAATACAAAATTGGTATGCGAGGGGATATACTCCTTATAGCCCAGGGCGGCCAGTTTTTCATACAGCCATTTTTTTGCCGCCGCATTTTTTTCGCGGGTCATGGCCTGAAAGCCCACATCATCCATGCTGGCCGTGGCTGCGTATATAGACGTATAGGATACCCCCATACCGCCATAGGTGATCTTGCCGACGGAAGCAATAAAGGCAGGCTGCGCCACTATATAACCAACACGCAGACCCGCTAATCCCATGATCTTGGAAAAGGTGCGGCCGATGATGATGTTTTTCCCTTGATTGATGAGCCCGATCATCGACCTGGTTGCATTTCCCTCCACCAGTTCCATATAGGCTTCGTCAATAAATACAGGCACTTTTTCCGATACCCTTGCACAAAAAGCAAGCAATGCATCGGCGTTGGTTACTGCACCTGTGGGGTTATTGGGATTGCAGATATAAACAAGCCTGGTATCACCATCAACGGCCGCTTCCATGGCTTCGAGATTATGCGACCAGTCGGCCTTGCAGGGAATCGCTTTCCATTGCGCGCCCACCGCTTCCGCCACATTCACAATCGACATAAACGTAGGGTCGGCAGAAATGATATTGCCCCCCTTCATAAACTGCAGCAATGCCACTTTTTCGAGCAGGTCCGAGCTGCCGGGACCCATCATAATATGGGCAGTCGTCACGCCTTCTTTTACCGCTATTTTGGCTGCCAGCTCAGACAGCTCTTTCCAGGGATAGCGGTTTCCGCGCACCACAGATTCGACAACAGCCTTGCGGGCCGCTTCCGAGGGGCCGTACGGGTTTTCATTGGCATTGAGCCTGGCCAGCAGCGAAGGCGCCGCCTCACCCAATCGGGGCAATATTTCGCGAACCCCGGGACTGCGCCAGAGCTGTCCGTTTTCATCGATCGGTAATTCTTGTCCGGGAAATGCACCCATACTCAAGTAGGGCAAGCCGGCCAGGGCGCCCAGGCTCAACAGGCCGGATTTCAGCAGCCGGCGGCGGTCAATTTGCTTATTCATGCTTTGGTAGTGTTTAGCGGTGTGTGACCAAAGGCAGCAAATGCGTCAGGTATTTTCCTAAGTTACGGATTTTTCGGTGGCGGTCTGACAATTCCGGAGTGGAATGATTTTGGCGTTTTTGGTTATTTTCAAGCACAATCATTCGCCATGAACAACCGACGGAAATTTTTGCAGCACCTGACAGGAGGTATCGCCGCCCTCCCCTTTTTATCACTCAACAGCTTCGCCACCACAGGTGCGGAAGCCTCCGGCAGCTCGCCGGAGCAGCCTTATGCAGGCCCGGTTTTGCGCGTTGCAATCATGGGCCTCGGCGGATACGGCACCATGGTGGCCGAGGCGATGCGTGCCTGTAAAAAAGCAAAACTGGTGGGTGTTATCAGTGGAACACCGGCCAAGATCAGCGCCTGGCAAACCCGGTATCACATCCCTGAAAAGAACTGTTACAACTACGAGAACTTCGATAAGATCAAAGACAATCCCGATATCGATGCGGTGTATGTGATCACGCCCAATGCGCTGCATAAAGAGCAGGCGATCAGGGTGGCCCGGGCCGGCAAGCACGTTATCTGCGAGAAGCCGATGGCGCTCAATACCAAAGAGGCGCAGGAAATGATAGACGCCTGTAAAAAAGCAAATGTGAAACTGCTGGTAGGATACCGTATGCATTTTGAACCCAAGACGCTGGAAATCATCCGCATGCGGAAAGCGGGAGAGCTGGGCAAGGTGCAATTCTTCCAGGGGCTTACCGGTTTCGCCATCGGCGACCCCGGCCAATGGCGACTGAACAAAGCGCTGGCCGGCGGCGGTGCAATGATGGATATCGGCATATATGCGGTTAATGGTGCCCGTTATATGACGGGCGAAGAGCCTGTATGGGTAACGGCCGAAGAAACGAAAACCGATCCGGCGAAATTCAAGGAGGGGGTGGACGAAACCATCCAGTTCCAGCTCGGTTTTCCCAGCGGCGCAGTGGCTTCCTGTCTGAGCACCTACAGCATGAACTTCCTGGACCGTTTTTTTGTATTGGGCACCAGCGGCTTTGCCGAATTGCAGCCCGCTACCAATTACGGGCCCATTCAGGGAAAAACGCACAAGGGCCCGCTGACCGCCCTGCACGTACCCCATCAGACCGTACAGATGGAAGAGATGTCAGACATCATTCTGCAAAACAAAACACCCATAGTGCCGGTCGACGGCGAGGAGGGGTTAAAAGACCTGAAGATCATCGATGCCATCTACCAGGCGGCCAAAACTGGAAAGAAGGTTTCTTTGTCAGGGTGATATAACACCGGCTGTAAAAAAGCTGTCGCCTGTGCAAGCACCAGGCGACAGCTTCTATGTCGAAAAACCGGCTTTTTACGGCTTAAAGATCGACTCATCAATCGGTTCGTTCACCGAAATTTTGCTGATCGCAAAATCAGCATTCATTCCCATGCCGGTAGGCATATTGATCTTCATCGGTAACACATATCCATCGGGACGTTTCTGGAAATCGCTGTAGTAGGTAGTACCTTCCACATCTTGTCCGCCGACGTTTTGCGTTGTCACCGTTTTCACATTGTAGTAAGTGGCGGCATCGATGTACATGGTTTCCACTTTACCCGATGTATACGTCAGTTTCAGCTTGTAGGCCGGTTTGCCGTCTACCTCTTCCTGCCCTGCCAACTCAACCTTGTGCCCCTTGGCCTTATAGCCGACAAGGGCTCCCTGGGCATCTAACTGGTCGGCCGCCATTTTTACCATTTCATCAGGCATGGCTTCCGCCACCGATTGCCCCGCCCACGGCATATAACTCCAACCTGCGGTGGGGGTGAAAAGGGTGTAGCCGTTCATCCCCATTACGCTGATGTCCTGCCGCGTACCCTTGTTCTGAAGCGTTTTAGATACAATATTCACTACCGCGCCCTGCACGTTCATGGTGCCTTCGGTGATAACCGAATTGATGGCCTGCAGCTTTTCCTTACCGCCAATAGCAGCCAGGTGCTTGTCGATCAATTCATCAGCCGTTTGCGCCATTCCGGGAAACGCCGAAACAAGAAGAGCCAGTACAAAGAAGATTTTGATCTTTTTCATGTTGTTATTCAGGTTTATACTTTTTGTTTTTGCAATGAGTGAAATTTTTCTGCCTGTTTATGATAATTAACGGCCAAATGTAGGCGGAAAGTTTGGAAATTGTGGGTACAGCATAGCGTATATGAACAGGATACAGGGTAATATCATCGACATACCGGGCCGGAATATCTTTTTCGGTGAGCTGGAGTTTGGGCAGGGACGGATCACCGCCATACGGGCACTGTCTGACCAGGCCAATTCGGCCGCTCCTTATATCTGCCCGGGCTTTATCGACGCCCATGTGCATATAGAAAGTTCGCTGCTGGTACCCGTTTCGTTTGCACGCCTGGCCGTGGTGCATGGCACCGTGGCTACCGTAAGCGATCCGCATGAGATCGCCAATGTATGCGGCATGGACGGTGTGCTTTATATGATCGACAATAGCCGGCAATCTCCCTTCAAGTTTCATTTTGGTGCGCCCAGTTGCGTGCCCGCCACCGGCTTTGAAACCGCCGGCGACAGCCTCGATGCGGGGGCCGTGGAACAGCTACTGCAGCGCAATGATATTTATTATCTCAGTGAGATGATGAATTTCCCCGGTGTGTTGCATGGCGATGAAGAAGTTTTTAAAAAGATCGGCGCTGCACAGAAGCTGGGTAAACCGGTAGATGGCCATGCGCCGGGGTTACGAGGCAACGACGCCCGCCGTTATATCGCTGCCGGCATCAGCACCGACCATGAATGTTTTACCGAGGCCGAAGCCAGGGAAAAATTGGGCATGGGCATGAAGATCCTCATCCGTGAAGGAAGTGCCGCCCGCAATTTCGACGCCCTGGTGCCGCTGCTCGAAACGCATGCAGACCAGGTTATGTTCTGCACCGACGACAAGCACCCCGACAGCCTGCTGCTGGGTCATATCAACCAGCTTTGTGCCCGTGCCGTGGAATATGGTATCGACGTTTTCAACGTGCTGCAGGCTGCCTGCCTGAACCCGGCGCTGCATTACAAGATGAACGTCGGACTGCTCCGCAACGGCGACCCGGCCGACTTCATAGTGATCGACGATCTCGTGCATTTTCACGTGCTGCAAACCTGGATCGACGGCATACAGTGCGCTGACAACGGCAGCACGCTGTTACCGCACCGGGAAAGCGAAACCGTCAACCGGTTTTACAGCCGGCAGTTGTCGGACGCTGATTTTCGGCTGCTCCCGGCCGTTAGCACACTCCCTGTTATCGGCGCGCTGGAATCGCAACTGATCACCGAAAAGATATTCCCCGACCCCGCCGCTTTTAAAGCGCGCGACGGATGGCTGGTCAGCAATCCCGGTGAAGACCTCCTGAAATGCTTCGTGATAAACCGCTACCACGAGGCGCCGGTGGCGGGCTGCTTTATTCGCGGCTTCAACCTGCAAAAAGGAGCCATCGCATCGACGGTAGCGCACGATTCACACAATATCATAGTGGTAGGCGTGGACGATACCGATATCTGCCGCGCCGTAAACCTGCTGATGGAAGCCCGGGGCGGGCTCTCCTGTGTTACGGGTAACGAAGAGGCTGTATTGCCGCTTCCGGTTGGCGGACTAATGAGCACCGCCGACGGGTATAGCGTGGCAGCCGCTTATACCCGGATAGATGAAATGGCAAAATCGCTTGGCACCCGCCTGCAGGCGCCCTTCATGACCCTGTCGTTCATGGCGCTGCTGGTGATACCTCATATAAAACTGAGCGACAAAGGGCTGTTTGATGGAGACAGCTTCCGTTTTTTTCACCTCAATGAAAAAGTATGATCGACCTGGTAATAGACGCCCGTCCCGCCGCCATCAGCGAAGCCATGAAAGTAAAGCGCATATTGCCCTTTCGCCAGCGAAGAATGGTGGGCCCGTTCATCTTTATGGATCATGCAGGCCCGCTTGCTGCCGCGTCCCCGCAACCGGCTACGCTGGATGTATTGCCCCATCCGCATATCGGCCTCTCCACCGTAAGCTATCTTTTTGGAGGAAGCATCACCCACCGCGATAGTCTTGGCGTTGAACAGGTTATCCTGCCGGGTGAAGTGAACTGGATGACCGCCGGCAAAGGCATCTCCCATTCTGAACGGTTCGAAGATCCCGCAGCACTCGCCGGCGGAAAGCTGGAAATGATCCAGACCTGGGTGGCCCTGCCCGAAAAGAACGAAGAAGACAATCCCAGCTTTTTCAATTACAAACCGGAGCAACTACCTGTGTACACCGATACCGGCATTTGGATGCGGATGATCGCGGGCAATGCTTACGGCCTCGGCAGCGAGGTCAAAACCCATTCACCGTTGTTCTACCTGCATGTTGTTCTGGAGCAACACGCAAGCCTGAACCTGCCCGGGGAACATCGCGAAAGAGGCGTTTATATCGCCCGGGGCGCCATTGAAGTAGCGCACACCCGGTACAGCGAGGGACAGCTTCTTGTTTTCAGCGAAGGCGCAGAACCTGTACTCCGGGCCCTCACACCCGCCACGCTGATGCTGCTGGGCGGCGAGCCGCTCGGCGACCGTTATATCTGGTGGAATTTCGTATCGTCCCGCCGTGAACGCATAGAACAGGCAAAAGAAGACTGGAAGCAGGGCCGCATCATCCTGCCGCCAAACGACAACCACGAATTCATTCCACTGCCGGAAGACAGGGGCCGGCCGGCCGGAGGACCGCCACGGCCCGAACCGCTGTCTTAACAAAAACCGTCGTTCCGGTTTCACCGCGTTTCGCCCCCGTTTCGCCGATGCCGGCCCCATTCCTGCCTAATCACCCTTGCGCAAGGCCGGCCGGCGCTGTAGTTTTACCAAAAATCAACGTCATGAGAAACAGAGACAGATACAGGCACAGATGCAACCGGAACGGCTTTGGTGGCCATAACCGCCGCGGGTCCATTTTCGCCGGGATCGCCATCCTTATAGTAGGTACTGTTCTGCTGCTCAGGCAGGTCGGCATCGTTTTTCCTCCTTACATCTTCAGTTGGCAGATGCTGCTCATATTTGTGGGATTGTTCGTCGGCGCAAAACATGCTTTCCGGGGATTCGGCTGGTCGGTTCCCATTCTCATCGGTACTGTTTTCCTGGTAAAAGAATTCATGCCTGAATTTGGCTTCCAGTCGTACCTGCTGCCGGTAATGCTGCTGGGCCTCGGCGCCTTCATCGTAATCCGCAATCTCCTCGCAAAAAAAAACAGCGATGGGTATGACACCGACAACGTCTTCGGCGGCGGAGAATCGGTCGCAGAAACCGACAGCGTAG
>JBDHYM010000102.1:0-10949 GCA_039811405.1 Flavihumibacter sp.
GTTATGATGATAATGCTTATCCCTGCCATCAAATGGCAAAATAAACCCATTTTTACGGCCTTATGCAAGTTTCTGTTTTTCAAAAGGCGGCCTTTTTTATGAACCTGGCCTTTCTAACAGCCATGCTAATGCGCTTTTACCCGGTGGGCCAAGGGAGCGTATGGGCATCGGTCATTATCACCGGCGGGCTCATACTCTCGCCGCTTCTTAACCTGCTGATCAGCCTGCAGGCTGCCTGGCTGATCCGTAAAAAAGGTGGTGTAACCGGGAAATGGCTCGTCATCGTCAACTTTTCTTTCCTGCTTGTCCAAATCATTTTGATCTTCTTCACCGGCTGGTTATCTTTAGGCAATACCCATGATTCATAATATCATCCGGGATAAGCCAACCCGGCTCTATATTCTGCTGGCAGGTTTTTTCATCACCAATGCCATTCTCGCCGAAGTAATCGGGGTTAAGATATTTTCACTGGAAGAAAGCCTGGGGCTGCCCAAGGCCAGCTTTACCCTGCTGGGCGAATCGGGACTCTCGTTTGACCTTACCGTGGGCATCCTGCCCTGGCCCGTGGTTTTCATCATGACAGATACCATCAATGAATACTACGGCGTCAAAGGCGTTCGCTTTTTGTCGGTTATGACCGCTGCCCTGATCGCTTTCGTGTTTCTCGTTTTTTACCTGGCTATTCATACGGCGCCGGCCGGGTGGTGGAGAACCTCGCAGTCCGCCCATGGCGTACCCGATATGCAGGCGGCGTTTACCCAGGTGGCGGGGCAGGGGATGAGCATCATTTTTGCCTCCCTTACGGCGTTTCTGATCGGACAGTTTACCGATGCCGGCATCTTCCGGCAAATTAAACAGATTACCGGCGAAGGCAAGATCTGGATGCGCTCCACCGTCTCCACATTGTTTTCTCAACTCATTGATACCGTGGTGGTTTCGTATATTTACCTGTATTTTTCCCTCGGGTTCTCTTTTCCCCGGGTAACGGCCATTGTACTGGTAAGTTATGTGTATAAATTTACGATAGCCGTGTTATGCACGCCCCTGATCTATCTTATTCACGGCTGGATTGAACGTTACCTGGGGCACGACCAGGCCGCCGGCATGAAAAAGGCGGCCCTGGAAATGCAAACAAATCGTTAAAGCCCTGATAGTCATTTAACTTATAGCTGGCTAAACAGTCCAATAAGCAGATGTATATTCAATCAACTAAACGCACAGCCATGTACGCCCGAATTATCTCCTCCCTGTTGCTGCTGGTAGCCGGTTTTTCTACCGGTTTTGCCCAGTCGTGGCCGGTAAAGCTGACGATGGACAATGGTGACCAGGTCAAAATATATGAGCCCAAGCCCGAAAAATTTGAAAACAGCCAATTGCAGTTTCAAAGCGCCGTGGCGCTGCAGCGAAAAGACAGCGATATGCCGGTGTTCGGTAATATGTGGGCGGTCGCCCGCACCCAGACAAGCGGCAGCAGCCAGTCGCTGGCGTCTTTGTCGGTAACAGGAATGCGCTTCCCGGCCGAGGTCGACGAAAGCAATACGCGCCAGATTCAGTCCTTTATAGAATCGACCCTTCCCGGCGCCAATGCGACCGTGAAAACAGCTTCTATCCAATCGGCTTTGTCGCTCAATGAGCAGAAGAAACAGATCGACGCCGATTTCGACAACAAGCCGCCGAAATTGTACTACCGCAATAAGCCTTCGATGCTCGTGATGATCGATGGCGAGCCCAGTTTCAAGCGGAACGACGACTGGGGCATGGATGCCGTAGTCAACTCACCCAATACCATTGTCCGGTATGGGTCATCGCAGTTCTATCTCTATGGCGGCAAGCACTGGTACGCAGCGCGTGCTGTAGGCGGGCCCTATTCATTGGACAACAATCCCCCGGCAGCGCTCAGTAAAGTGGCGGCCAGCCTGGAAAAGAACGACGACAAAAACGACAATAACAAAAGCACCGACTACGCTTCCGAATTTGACGATAGCAACCAGCCTGTCAGCGAAGTGCTGGTTAGCTATGAGCCCGCCGAACTTATCCAGTCTAATGGCGAGGCCAGCTTCCGGCCCATTGACAATACCAATTTGCTGTATGTCGAAAATTCGCCCAACGATATTTTCATGGACATCGCCTCGCAGCAATATTTTGTGCTGGTATCGGGACGATGGTATAAGTCTTCCTCTTTATCAGGTACCTGGAATTATACCGCTGCTGATAAGTTGCCGGCCGATTTTGCAAAGATCCCGGCGGGTTCGGCCAAAGACAACGTGCTGGCCAGTGTAGCCGGAACGCCCGCTGCCGAAAATGCCATCATGGATGCGCAATTGCCGCAAACTGCACGGGTAGAAAGAGATGCCCAACCCAACCAGGTCACTTACGACGGCACGCCCGAATTTCAAAAGATCAATGGTACCAAAATGGCCTATGCCATCAACAGTTCATCTACCGTTATCAAATACAGGAACAGTTTCTTTCTCGTAGAGAACGGCGTGTGGTTTCAATCGGGCAACCCTGCCGGCCCCTGGGCTGTTAGTATGGTGCGTCCCGACGAAGTGGATCTTATACCGCCGAACAGTCCCGTGTACAACGTTAAATACGTGTATGTGTACGATTATACGCCCGATTACGTATATGTGGGATATACGCCCGGTTACCTCAATACCTTTATCTACGGACCAACCGTTGTGTACGGAACAGGCTGGTATTACCGGCCGTGGTGGGGCGCTTATTATTTTCCGCGCCCATATACCTGGGGGTTCAACATGCAGTACAATCCCTGGTGGGGATGGTCGATCGGTTTCAACTACAGCGCCGGCTGGTTCAATTACGGTTGGGGCTACCGCCCCTGGAACTGGTGGTCCGGCGGCTGGTGGGGTCCTTCGATGTACCGGCCGGCTTATTGCTGGACTCCGTACAATCACTATGGATATTATGGTTACCGGAACAACCACTTTTACGTAAACAATTATTATTACCGGGCTGGTTACCAGAACAGGTATGGTTATAATCCGAACAATGTATATCGCTCCAATAACCGAGTATACAGCCGCGATGTAGCGAGGTATGCGCCCGTCAGTCGTCCTAACCGTACACCGGGCGGCGATTATGGGGTGAACCGTCCGTACAACAACCGGCAAGGCACCGGTTTCAACCGGGATAACAATACCGGGGCCGGCAACCGCGGCGATATCCGCCGTCCCGACGGCCAGCGAATGACAGATACCCGTTCGCGCAACGAGCGGTTCAACAACAGTAATTTGTCAAGACCCGGCAATGACCGCGCGACAGGTGATGTGAACCGGCCGATGACCGACACAAGGCCCCCTGCCGATCGTGTCAACCCCGGTAACCGCGTTACCCCGAATCCCGGTTTTTCTGCAAGGGAAAGCACACCGCAACGCAGCTACCAGCCATCGCAGCGCGCTGATATTTCCCGCCCGCAGGGTGCAGATCGCACGCAGCAATTGAATCGCCAGCCATCGTTCGAACGTCGCGATATGCCGCAGCAAAGACAGCAGGTGCAGGAGCGCCCGCAGTTCCAGCAGCGTTCATTTGAAAGAAGGGACATGCCCCAGGTACAGCAGCGGCAGGCGCCGCAAATGCAGCAAAGATCCGCACCACAGATGCAACAGCGATCCGCACCGCAAATGCAACGGTCGGCCCCTTCGGGTGGAGGTTCTTTTAACCGGGGCGGTGGAGGTGGCGGCGGTGTGTCGCGGCCCAGCCGGCATCACTAAACGTCTTTACCCATGACGTAGTCGTCCATCCGGTAACCCTGGCCGATGTCGATGACTTCATCGCGTTCAATGCGAAAGCCCATCGTTTCATAAAACCGGATGGCGGGGTTGTCTTTTTTCACATTCAATACGAGGTGCGCGCCATTGTGGGTGCGCACTTCTTCTTCTACCATATCGAGCAGGGCGCGGCCAACGCCTTTTCCCTGCACCGTAGGCAGCACATATAGCTTGTGCAGCTTCCAGTGCCCGTTCTGCAGCTGGCTGTAAGAAGCGAAGCCAACCTCCTCGAGGTTGATCTCGGCGATAATGAAATGATGATTCCACTCATCCATTTGCTTTTCGAGCGAAGCGGGATTGTAGAACAGGTCGAGCATATAGCTTAGTTGCTGTTCAGGGATCAGGTGGCCATAAGCTGCCGGCCAAACCTGGTGGGCCAGCCAGCCGATGGTGGGAATATCGTCTTGATCAGCATTCCTGATCACTAATGCATCGTTCATGAATGAAAGTTATTCTTGGATATAGCCTGGTGCAATTTAATAGCTTGCCACGAAAGTCGGATGGCTACTGCATAGCTTAATAAAGCCGATCCAAACAGGTAGGCAGCCGGAATATGACTGGTGATACCGCTGTCCTGCTGCACGAAAAGAAATAAATCGTATAAACCGTGAAAGACGATCGACAGGACCAGGCCCCTGGCCATCAGCCAGCCGGCCCTGCCTTTCCCGCTGAATTTGGCGAGGCCCACATAATAGCCCATCAGCACACCGAAACAGCCATGCGCCGGCACCGACAGGAACATGCGTGAAAAGGCCGTCGACAGGCCGTATTCCGTCACATACCCGATATTTTCGATGCTGGCGAATCCCATGGCTACCATCACCCCGTAGATAATGCCATCGAAGGGCTCATTGAAAAAAGGCCGTGGGTATGCGTAATACCGGACCATCAGGAATTTGGCGCTTTCTTCGCTGAGCGCCACTACCAGGAAAGAGATGCCTGCGTAATACAGCCAGCCTTCCTGCTCCGTGTATTTTTGCAGCCAGTTAAGGGCAAAATACTGGTATAACATGGCCGGAAGAATGGCGAAGCCGCCGAGAACGAACGTTTTGAATAGTGCCCGCAACGGCTCCTTATCGTATTGATCCATCCAGTAGATAAACCATACGATGGCAATGACCGGTGCGAGCGACAAGGCCAGCAGTTTCATGTCGCTTTTGTTGCGCTGAAATTAACGATTTAATATTGACGGATAAATGGACGGATATGCGCGCTGCCATCATCGCTGTTTTATTGCTCCTGGCGGGAAATACCGGCTGGTCGCAGGTGTTCGGGGGAAATAGTCCGTCGACCCGGTGGCAACGCCTGCAACAGCCCCGGTTTAGCGTCATATTTCCCCGCGAACATATTGCCGATGCAGCGCGCATTTCCACCATCATCGGCCGCATTAACCGGCAGCCGGACAGCAGTATCGGCGGTAAACGAAAATTCGTGCCCATCGTATTACAGCGCGAAACTACCGTGTCGAATGGCTATGTGGGGCTGGCGCCTTACCGGTCGGAATTCATGCTTACCCCGCCGGCCGATCCGTTTGACCAGGGCAGCACGCCCTGGGTCGATCAGCTTGCCTTGCATGAATACCGTCATGTTGAGCAGTACAGCAATTTCAACCGGGGCGGCGCCAAACTGTTTTTCATTTTGTTGGGTCAGCAGGGCCAGGCTTTTGCCAATGCACTGACCGTACCCGACTGGTTTTTCGAGGGCGATGCCGTTTACCAGGAAACGAGGTACAGCACCCAGGGCCGCGGCCGGCTCGCTTCTTTTTTCAATGGTTATCGCTCATTATGGGAAAGCAGCCGGAACTATTCTTTCGCCAAGCTGCGCAACGGTTCGTTGAAAGACTATGTGCCTACGCACTACGACCTGGGTTACCAGTTGGTGGCCTATGGATATGAAAAATACGGCGCTTCGTTCTGGAGAAATGTTTCGCTCGACGCCGCTGCGATGAAAGGCGTGTTTTATCCCTGGCAGAAAGCAATAAGCCGGTACGCGGAACTTCCATACCGAGACTTTGTGCAACAAGCCCTGCAGCGCAATCGCAGCGTTTTGCAGGTCCAGGCTGTTGCAAATAAAAAATCAGCCTATGCCGATGAACTGAATCCCGTGTACACAGAAACCGGCAGCCTGCTTTATACCCGGGCCAGTTTCTCGGCGGTTCCTGCTTTTTACGAGGAAACGAACCATCAATTGCGCCGCATCAGGACCAGGAACAGGTCGACCGACAGCTATTTTTCGTATTCGAACGGCAGCATAATATATGCTTCTTACCGGCCCGATATACGCTGGGGATGGAAAAACTACAGTGAATTGCAATTGCTGAATACCGCGACCGGTAAACAAAAAACCATCACACGCAAATCCAAATATTTCAGTCCGTCGTTGTCATCCACGGGCGATAGCATTATCACCGTTTACAACCAGCCCGGCGAACCGGTAGCCCTTCACCTGCTCGATCGCGACGGGAAATTATTGAAAACATGGCCCGCCGGCACCAATGAGCTCTATTATCATCCTGTTTTCGCCGGCGACGATATCATCGCTGCCGTTCGCAATGCCGAGGGGCAGATGGCTTTGGCAGCGATCGGGCCATCAGGGGAAAGAAAGCTTATTGTTCCCTGGCAGGCAGCAGTGATCGGATTTCCCAAACCTGCGGACGGGTTCATCTATTTCACAGCCGGCTATGAGGGGCGCGATCGTCTTTTTCGCATACGCATCGACGGTAGTGAACGGCAGTTGCTGGAAAGTGATTCGTCGTTGTCGCAAACAGGGCAATACCAGCCCGCCATATCGGGTAATACGCTTACGTGGATGCAGTTTACAGCCGATGGCACCCGGCTGCGCAGCGCTGCCGTACAGGCTTCTGGCATAAGCCTCGACAGCCGGCGCGCGAATGCAGACCCGCTGCAACTGGCTGCTTTAACAGCAGCAGGTTCACTCTTGTACACGGAAGCGGCAACCGAAGCAACACCGGTTGAACGGTACCCGAAATCAAAGGGGCTTTTTAATCTGCATTCCTGGCTACCCTGGTTCGATGGTGAAGAATTCAGCATCGACCTGATGAGCGAGAACATACTCAATACCTTTGTATCTGATCTTTACCTGGGCTATAACAGGAACGAAGGATATAAGAAAATCGGGGTAAGCGGCAGCTATGGCGCCTGGTTTCCCGTCATAACAACGGGTATCAGTTATACGATTGACCGACGGGCCTATGCCAACGGCCGGCCTGTTTATTGGAACGAAGCGGAAATACCGGTAAGCCTGCAGTTGCCGCTCAACCTGAGCAGGGGCCGCTTTATACGATACCTGAGCATGTATTCCGGCATTGTATTCAACCAGGCTTGGTTTCAGGGCGAAGACAGGCATCGCTATGGCACCCCTTCTCACCAGTACCTCGATCACCAGATGGCCTTTAGCAACCAGGTACAGCAGGCAAAACAACAATTCAACCCACCCTTTGCTCAAAGTTTGCGGGTTCATTACAGAAATGCCATCAGCCTGTTTTCGTCAAAGCAATTGCTGCTGGTGGGAAGTCTTTATTTTCCGGGATTCGCAAAAAACCACAGCCTTGTACTGGCGGCCGGCGTACAGGGCCGCGACAGTTCCAACGGCATCCGCTTCTCGAATGAAATGGGGCTGGCGCGGGGGTATACCGATGAGAATTTTTTTCGCTCCGGCGGAGCTCGCATTAACTATGCTTTTCCGCTTGGTTATCCCGATGCCGGCGCTTTCGGGATTGTTTACCTGCTGCGGTTGCGGGCCAATGTGTTTTATGACCATAGCATTGCTAAAGACCAGGCGATATTCGGCGATGCCGACCGGCATATTTACCGCTCTGCAGGCGTAGAGATTATGGCCGATACAAAATGGTGGAACCAGTTGCCTCTGAGCCTGGGCATACGCTATGCATACCTGCTTGATAAAGATGCAAACCCCGGTCGCAACCGCTTTGAACTTATCGTTCCGGTAAATTTGCTGCCCGGAAGCATTAATAAACGATAGCTGGTGTTGACGCACCGGCTATCGTTTATTGCTAAAACCGTCAGGTTGTCAGTTCGGTCAGGCTTTCTTCGATCAGCCTGATCTTGGCGCGGGCGTCTTCCTGTTTCCGCTTTTCCGTTTCCACTACTTCGGGTTTGGCGTTCTGCACAAACCGTTCGTTACCCAGTTTTTTCTCCACGCTAACGAGAAATCCTTTCAGGTATTCCAGCTCTTTCAGCAAGTCTTCTTTTTGCTGTACCGGCGCCGTTTCGCGGCCGGCCTGCAGGTAGAACTGGTCTTTTCCAATCACTACCGTGAGCGATTTGGCAACAGCTTCGGTGGTAAATGAAATGGCAGATGCATTCACCTGCTTTTGCAGGATGAGACAAATGTTATTGTACAGTTCGCGGTTTGCCGGTGTTATGAACAGCGCCACCTGCTCTTTTGGTTTCAGTTGCGCCTTGTTGCGGGCATCTCTCAATCCGCTGATCACCGCCTGCAGCAGTTGTCCCTCTTCGAGCCGCTGCTGTACGGTTAGCTGCTGCAATTTTTCGCGTTGCGATGCCAGCGCAGGGAACTGGCGGATACACAATACCTCATCGTTACCTCTTTGCCGCAGCAGACTAAATATCTCTTCGGTGATAAAAGGCATAAAGGGATGCAGTAACTGCAACAGCTCTTCATAAAAGCCAACGGCTTTCTGCAGGCTTTCCGAAGCCATGGCTTCTTCAAAACCGGGTTTGATCCATTCGAGGTACCAACTGCAGAAATCGTCCCATATCAACGAATAGATGGTTTTCAGCGCTTCGCTCAGTCTGAACTGGGAGAGGAGTTGCTCCACTTCCAGCCTTGCCTGCAACAAGCGGGCTTCAAACCATTCGTGCGCCCAGTCATCAACAGGTTTTTCGGTCGACTGCTTCTCCTTCCACATGCCGATCAGCTTCAGGGCATTCCACATTTTGTTGTTGAAAAAGCGGCCCTGTTCCAGCGAAGCCTCATCGAACAGCAGGTCGTTTCCCGCCGGCGAAGAGATCATGATGCCGAAACGAACGGCGTCGGCGCCGTATTTATCGATCAGTTCCAGCAGGTCGGGTGAGTTGCCCAGGCTCTTGCTCATTTTGCGGCCCTGCTTGTCGCGCACCATACCCGTGAAGTACACATCACTAAACGGTTTCTCCTTTTTGTATTCCATGCCGGCCATTATCATGCGGGCCACCCAGAAGAAAATAATATCCTGACCGGTCACCAATACTGAAGTGGGGTAGTAGTAGTCAATATCTTTATTACCCGGGTCGGTGATGCCATTGAAAACTTCCATGGGCCAGAGCCACGACGAAAACCAGGTATCCAGCACGTCTTCGTCCTGCCTGATGTCTTCAGCCTGTAATTCGACGCCTTTCTCACGGAAACGTATAACCGCTGTTTCTCGGTCGGCGGCAACCACATAGCCGCCGTCTTTGTTGTACCAGGCGGGTATCTGCTGCCCCCACCACAACTGGCGGCTGATACACCAGTCCTTCACATTTTCCATCCAGTACCGGTAGGTCGCCAGGAATTTGTCACCGGGATGAATGCGTACATTGCCCGACAGCACCGCTTCGAGGGCAGGCCCCGCCATGTCTTTCATTCTGAGAAACCATTGCGTGGAGATTTTCGGTTCCACCACCACGCCGGTCCGCTGGCTGTAACCAACCCTTGTCTGGTAAGTTTCCTCTTTCGCCAGCAATCCTTTCTCCTCCAGTTCGGCCACTATCAGCTTGCGGGCTTTGAACCGGTCGGTACCCACATGAATAATGGCCGCTTCACTTAAAGTGCCGTCGTCGTTGAGCGTATCGATGACATCGAGACCGTGTTTCAGTCCCAGGTTATAATCGTTGATATCATGCGCCGGCGTTACTTTCAGCGCGCCCGTGCCAAAAGCGGGGTCCACGTATTCGTCGGCAATGACGGGTATCTTCCGGTCTATCAGCGGCACATAAGCATGGCTGCCGATGAGCGCGCGATATCGGTCGTCGTTCGGGTTTACGCAGATAGCGGTATCGCCCATAATGGTTTCCGGGCGCTGGGTGGCAATGATGATATCACCGCCTTTTTCCAGCTTATACCTGATATAGTAAAGCTTGCCCTGTACTTCCTTGTATTCCACCTCTTCGTCGCTGAGAGCGGTTTTGGCAGCGGGATCCCAGTTGATCATGCGGGCGCCGCGGTAGATCAGCCCCTTGTCATGGAGATCGACAAACACGTCTATAACCGCTTTGTAATAGTGATCGTCCATCGTGAACGTAACCCGGTTCCAGTCGACGCTGCAGCCGAGCCTTTCGATCTGGCTGTAGATGATGCCGCCGTATTTCTCCTTCCACTCGAAAGCATACCGGAGAAATTCCGGGCGGGTGAGATCGGCTTTTTTAATGCCTTTCTCTTTTTCGAGCATCTGCACCACTTTAGCCTCGGTGGCGATGGAGGCATGGTCACTGCCGGGCACCCAGCAGGCATTGAAGCCGCTCATGCGGGCCTTGCGCACCAGGATGTCCTGTACGGTCTCATTCAGCGTATGCCCCATGTGCAGCACACCGGTTACATTCGGCGGCGGGATCACCACGGCAAATGCCGGCCGCTCATCGGGTACGCTGTTAAAATATTTCCTGTCTTTCCAAATGGTCGTCCACCGGCTTTCTGCCGCCGCAGGCATAAAATTCTTGCTCAATTCCATAAGACAACAAAATTACTTAATTAATTACTAAATAATTTAGCTTTACGCCATGTTCGCTATTGTCGACATCGAAACTACGGGTGGGTTTGCCAACGGGAACGGCATCACCGAGATTGCGATCGTGCTGCACGATGGCCGGCAGGTGGAGCGCGAATACAGCACGCTGGTCAACCCTGGGCAGGCCATTCCTCGTTATATTACTGCCCTGACAGGTATCGACGACGATATGGTGGCGGCAGCGCCGCGTTTTGACGCCGTTGCACCGCTGGTGTACGAGCTGCTGAAAGACCGGGTATTTGTGGCGCACAATGTCAACTTCGACTTCTCGTTCGTGCGCGGGCAACTGGAGCAGGCCGGTTTCAGCCTGCCTGTAAAAAAGCTTTGCACCGTGCGGCTGGCGCGCAAGTTGTTGCCGGGTCAGCCGAGCTATAGCCTGGGCACTCTTTGCCGTAACCTGGATATTCTTA
>JBDHYM010000103.1:0-10825 GCA_039811405.1 Flavihumibacter sp.
AGCATCACCCAATTGCTGGTCAGCACCATTACCCTGGTGGGAACCCTGTCGCTGATGTTGTACATAAGCCCGCTGTTATCAGTGGTATCCCTCATCATGATACCCGCCATGCTGCGCGCTGCAAGGGCCATTATCACGCAGAGTAAAAAATATTTTATTGCCAACCAGGCAGCACTGGGCAGCACCAATGGATTTGTGGAAGAGATGATCAGCGGGCAAAAGGTGGTGAAGGTATTCGGGCATGAAGAAATAGCCATGGAACAATTCGATGTGCTGAACGAAACCCTGCGGGAGAAAGCGTCCAAGGCACAGTTTTATTCGGGAATGATGATGCCGCTGATGGTAAATATGAGCACCATCAACTATGCGTTGACAACGATTGTCGGCGCCGTGCTGGCCATCACCCGCGGGCTGGACCTGGGCGGACTGGCTGCCTTTCTGCAATATGCGCGCCAGTTCGGCCGGCCGGTGAACGAGATATCGAGCCAGTACAACAGCCTGCAGGCGGCCCTGGCCGGCGCCGAACGGATCTTTGCAGTGATAGACGCCGAACCCGAGCCGGCAACCATCGATCCGAAACCCATGCCCCGGCCGGTGCAGGGCGCTATACAATTCGATCAGGTGAATTTCAGCTATGTGCCGGAAAAGCAGGTGTTGTACGACATCTCGGTTGCCGCCGCACCCGGGCAAAAGATCGCGTTTGTAGGAGAAACAGGCGCCGGAAAATCAACCATCATTAACCTGCTGCCCCGGTTTTACCCGATCGGCTCGGGCGATATATCGTTGGATGGCGTGTCGATCTTTTCGCTGCACAAAGACGAGCTGCGGCAGAAGATCGCCATCGTATTCCAGGACACGCATTTGTTCACCGAAACGGTGATGGAGAACATCCGCTACGGCCGCCTCGGTGCCAGCGACCAGGAGGTGATAGAGGCAGCGAAGCTGGCGGCGGCCGACAGTTTCATCAACCTGTTGCCACAGGGCTACCAGACAGTGCTGACCAATGATGGCGCCAACCTCAGCCAGGGCCAGCGGCAGTTGCTGAACATTGCGCGGGCCACCGTTGCGCAAACACCCGTGCTGGTATTGGACGAGGCAACCAGTTCCATCGATACGCGAACCGAGATCGCCATACAAAAAGGAGTCGACAGCCTGATGAAGAACAAAACCAGCTTTGTGATCGCGCACCGGTTATCGACCGTACGGAATGCCGACCTGATCTGCGTTATCGACAACGGCCGTATCGTTGAACGCGGCAGCCATGAACAGTTGCTGGCCATGCAGGGAAAATATTACCAGTTGTATATGAGCCAGTTTGATTAGGGGTTATTTATGCGTTGTTGCCCAGGCCTTCAGCATATTAATTACATCGTACAGCACACCCGCTTCCCCGCGAAACTCACCGGAACCTTTGGGGGCGCCGGTTCTTACATCGTACCATTCATGGAAGCCGTTTTTCAAAACACGGTCGATCATCGGATTCAGCTCCGTATAGGCATCTTCAATAAACGCATGCCTGACCAGGCCTTGAATAAACCTTCCGCCAAACCAGGTCCAGTCGCCGGCGTTCTGGTACACATACGGCGCCATATTGGGGAACTCTTTTAACGGGTAGGGCGGGTACACGGTAATACCAATAGTAGCATGCGGCTCACGCGAAGCGGCTTTTACCAGTTGTGCGTTTATATTTTTTATTTCCTCCTTTGTGTTCAGGTCGGCAAGCACGGCGCAGGCGCTGCCGCCGGAGTACAACAAGGCGTCTTCGTTGAAACTTTTTGAGAACGGACTTCCGTTGAGATAGATATGCGGAATATACTTTTGCTGCGCCGGCTTCCACAGGTGTTTGCGGATATTCACTTTTAACGTAGCCGCTACCTGCTTCCAGTTCTTGTCTGCCTTGAAAGAGGAGGGCTGCATGGCAAGAAAGTCAAGAATGGCCGAATGGAACATGGCGTTGTCATAAACATCGATTGCCCACCTGGTTTCACTGTTTATCTCAACGCCGATGGCCGTGGTATCTGGCTGAACATCTCCCCAGTCAACGGTCGTGGCGCCGGTTACCAGGCCATACTTCTCCGACCACCTTTTATTCATCACAAAATGCAGCGCCAGTTGCATCCTGTCGATCACCGTTATTCCACCGATGCGCTCTTCCAGCAACGAAGTGTCGTGCGTGGCATCTATGTATTTCCTGATTGCCTGAATGAGAGAGCTTTCCTGGTCGGTTTCAACGGTGTTTTTGTGCGCTGCGAACCCAGGCGCCAGGTCGGAGTAGATGAACCGGTCGGGCATATAGCTTTTGTCTGCCTTGGCATCCGGAATAAACCCGTCTACGATGTTCCCGTCTTTTCCCTGGAACCTGAAAAAGAACAGCAGCATTTCCCTGACTGTCTCTTTCGGATGTACCTGCAGGGAGCCGTTGATGAACGTGTTAAAATCGCGGATCCACACCTCCCCGTAAGAAGTGCCGGCCGAAAATCCCTGCAGCAAACGCAGTGCCCTGGCCTGGATCGTGTCCAAACGGGCATCGTTTAAAATAGTGGCGGCCAGCGCCCGGTTGTTGCTTTGTGCGGAAGCGACCTGCGTCGCCAGGGTTGTAGCCAGCAATATAAAATACAGGTGTGCCTTTTTCATATACAGGTATGTCTTTTTCATGCGGTGATTTGTTTGCTTGTTTTCAGTAACTGTTCTTTTGCTGTTGTCCCATCTCCAGCAGCAGGGTACCTCCGTTTACAACGTCTTTGAAGGAGATAAAAGGCCGGTGAAGCCGGGTGTTGTTGTATTGTGCGGACTGAATAAATATATTTTCGCTGCTATTGTTCTTTGCTTCGATAACGAATTTTTTTCCACCGTAATAATGCGGCGAAAGCCGTATCGTCGTTTTTTTGAATAGCGGGCTTCCGATTCCAAAGCTGGCGTGGGCGCTGGTGAGCCCTTTTATATCAAACAGGCCAAGGGCCGACATTACATACCAGGCGCCCAGTTGCCCCTGGTCTTCATCCTGGCCATAGCCATAACCGTGCACCCCGCCGGTGCCATAAAATTGATCGCATATGGCGCGCACCCATTTTTGGGTGAGGGATGGTTTGTCGGCGTAATTAAAAAGCCATGAAACATGCAGGTTGGGCTGGTTGCCGTGGTTGTAAATACCGCCAACACCGGCAAATGCGTCGATGGTCGCCCCGCCGCCAAACAGGTTTTTTTGCGATATCCTGAAAATGCTATCGAGCCGGTCGGCAAAAGTATCTGCACCCATTCTTTGTACCAGGCGTTCCATATCGTGTGGCACAAAATAGGTGTATTGCCAGGCATTGCCTTCCTGGAATCCACGCCAGGGCTGTGCCGGGTTGAAGTTATCGATGAACCTTCCATTGGCCAGTTTTGGCCGTACAAATTTCAGGGACGAGTCATAAATCTGCTCCCAGGATGTTGACAGTTTGATAAGTTGGTCATAATCGTTTTTCTTTCCCAGCAGCCTGGCCCATTGCGCTACAGCATATGCGCTGAACGCATACTCCAGGGTGTGCGAGGCCGAGAACTGCCAGTGTTCGGCGCTGGAGTCGCCCTTGTCGAGGTGGTTGACATAGCCATATTTTATAAACCGGTCCACATCCGACTTCCCGGCGCCAAAAGGACGGTTTCGCCATTCCAGCTCGTTTTTGCGGGCGGCTTCATATCCCGTATTTACGTCGAAATCCCGGATGCCGCTGAGATAGCCGCTGGCAATGACCAGGCCCATGAAATTTGTTCCTACCCCCGATACAAAACGGCTGGCGGCAATACCGTCTCCCAGCCAGCCGGCATCTTTATAGATCAATAGCTGGCTTTTTATAAAATCGGCATAATACTCGGGATAGGCAAGCGCCCATAGCTGGGTAAGGTTCCAGTAAGTGCCCCAAACCGCGTCTGAATTATAATGCTGATGGAGTGGTTCACCCGATTTACTCAACGGGATTTGCCCGACCGCGCCGTCGTTCTTGGGGTATGCGCCGTTAACATCACTGGCCAGCCCTCTTCCTAACAAAGCATGGTAAAGGCCGGTGTAAAATTTGGTCAGGTTCTCCTTGCTGCCGCCTTCGGCGTCAATGCGGCCCAGGTAGCTGTTCCAAATGGCTTTAGACCGGCTTCTGGCCTGTTCAAACGAAAGGCCCCGCGCCTCCTTTTCCAGGTTCAGCCGGGCATTGCTGACGGAAGTGTAGGAGAGTCCTGATCGTACGGTAACGGGCTCCTGTTCGTTTGTGTCAAACGTCAGGTAAACACCCGCGCCGATCCCTTTTGCCTGTTTAACGTTGGCTCTTATCTCTTTTCCGTTAAATGCGCCAAAAGAAGAAAACTTTTTGTCGACAAGGGCCGAAAAATACAGCGTGAGCGTGGCGCCGGGCTGGTATTTATTGATGTACACGGGCATTGTAGTTACCCATCCCTCTATTCTTCCATCATCGGTGATCGACACTTCGGCATCGGTCACTGCGCCGCTTTCTCCCTGCTGGTGGCCGATGTCAAAAATGATATGGGCGGATGCTGATTTCGGGAAGCTGTACCGGTGGTAGGCCACCCGTTGGGTGGCCGTCAGTTCGGCCCTGATATGATCGTCTTTCAGAAGAACGGAATAATAGCCCGCCGTGCATATTTCGTCTTTTCTGTCAAACCTCGACCGGTAACCGCTTTCGGGGTTTTCCGGCGTTCCTGCAACGGTTTGCAATTCCCCGACGGAAGGCGCAAATACAATTCCACCTACCTGGAACTCATGAAAATTGGCAAACCCTTCTATGGAAGAATCCCTGTAGTCGTATCCCGTGGCTTCCCAGCCATTCGCGTTGCCCAGGCTGCCGTTGGTGGAAGGCGCCGGTTTTGCCATGCCGAACGGAAGCGCCCCCGGCGTAAAGTGAAACCACCGGCAATGGGCCGTTCCAATTCGCGGGTCTACCCATTGCGTGAAATCCTTTTGGGCAGCCGCAGGCGATTGGAAAACGAAGAAAGCGTTCAGCAGCAGCAAAATTCTCCCATATATTTTCATGTGCCATTGTTGATGTAAGGTGCGTGTCGTGAAAAACACTGCGGGTAAAGAGCACAAGTTCAGTGAAATTGACCAGCTAAAATAATCCGGGTATTATACCGGCGAAAGGATTGCCATTTCCGTATTTTCGGATACACCCAACCAACTACCATGAAGAAAGCCTGCTGGCTGCTGGCGTTTACGCTGATAAGCGGCATTCTCCCGGCGCAAAGCATCGACCTGAAAAAGAAGCTGCCGTTGGTGGACCGTTACATCGACAGCCTGGTGAAAGACTGGAATATACCGGGGCTGGCCATCGGTATCGTACAGAACGATCAACTGGTATATGCAAAGGGATTCGGTTACCGTGATCTCGCCCGGAAGCTGCCGGTCGATACCGCTACCTTGTTTCCCATTGCTTCCAATACCAAGCTGTTTACGGCCACCATTGCTGCTGAAATGCAGGGCGAAGGCAGGCTCAGCCTCGATGCACCTGTCAAAACTTACCTGCCGCTGCTGCAGTTTTCGACCGATGAACTGAACGCCAAAGCAAGCCTGCGCGACCTGCTCAGCCATCGTACCGGCCTACCCAGGTACGATCTTTTCTGGGCGTATAATACGGATATTACACGCGATGAACTGCTGCAACTGGTGCATTATATGAAGCCGCGGTTCAGCCTGCGCGAAGGATATATTTATAACAACGTGATGTACGCCATGGCGGGTATTGCCCTGGAAAAGATAGCCGACTCGTCGTGGGAGCGTCTTGTCAGAAAGCGCCTGTTCGCCCCGCTGCAAATGACGGCCTCCTGTTTTCTGCCCGAAGAAATGACAGCTTATGGAAACTATGCGCTGTCGTATTACCAGGACGACAGTACAAAAGAACTGTTACCCATCACGCACCTTGCGCAGTCGCTTGCACTGGGGCCTGCAGGCACCATCAAATCGACCGTGGGCGATATGAGCCATTGGATGATCGCGCAGTTGAACAACGGACAATACAAGGGCGCTCAGGCCATTCCCGCGGCTGCCGTCACAGAAACCCTGCTGGCACAAACCGTCACCGAAAAAACAACGCGCTGGCCGGAGCTGTCTCATTCACTCTATTGCCTGGGCAGAACCGTGCAGCAGTACAAAGGCTATTCATTGGTGTCTCATACCGGTTCGATCGATGGATTTTATTCCAATCTCAGCTTTTTTCCCGCGCAGAAGATCGGCATTTTCATGGTGCACAATTCGATGGAAGCGGGTTCGCTGCGATCGGTAATGGCGCTCCCGGTATTTGATATCCTGCTGGGACTGTCACGCACGCCCTGGATCGCGCGTTATAAGAAAGACTACCTCGATGCCAAAGCCGCTGAACAAAAAGAAAAACAGCAATTGTTGTCCGATCGGAAAAAAGGCACGCACCCGAGCCACCCGCTGGCCGACTATGCAGGCGAATATGAGCATCCTGCTTACGGGTCATTGACGATCAGGCTGGTCAGCGGCGCACTGGTAGCGGGATTCCGTCACCTGGATATTCCCTTGTATCACTACCACTACGACCAGTTCCATACCAGCGAAAAGAGCGGCGACCTGCCCGGCTTTGAGGTCCGGTTCCGCACGGGCGAAACCGGGCAGATAGACGCGCTCGAGATGTCGTTATCCGGTGATCCTGATGAAACGGTCTTCCGTCGCAAAAAATGAACCGCCCGCCTTTTTGCCGGTTGATGTTTTAGGTTTGACTTCGCTTACTTTTGCCTGATGAACCAATTCCGTCCATCTTTCCGCCAGCCCGTGCAATCGAGGCCCAAAAAATCATCGTTGGTCATCGGCCGGCAGGCGGTTATCACGGCGCTTAAAGAGGGTAAGCAGCTAGAGCGCGTTTACCTGGTGCCTACCTTACACGGGCCGGAGATCGACGATATAAAACGGCTGAGCGAAAAGCTGAACGTGCCCATCAACAAAGTGCCGGTGGAAAAGCTCAACGGGTTTAATATCACCGGCCATGAAGGAATAGTGGGGCTGATCGCCAAAATCCAGTACCAGGAGCTGGAGGCAGTATTGTCGCAGGTGATCGACCGGGGCGAGGCGCCGCTCGTGCTGATCCTCGACGGCATTACAGACATACGCAATATCGGCGGCATCGCCCGCACGGCGCATTGTTGCGGCGTGCACGCCATTCTCATTCCTGATAAAGGAGTGGGCGCGCTGAACGACGATGCGATCGCCACTTCGGCCGGCGCCCTCGAGAAAATAGCCGTTTGCCGGGTGAACAGCCTGCTCAAGGCAATCGACAGCCTGCACCTGCACGGGGTCAAAGTGATGGCCAGCGAAATGACCGCCGAAAAAAACGTGTATGACCTCGACCTTACCGAACCGGTCGCCATCATCATGGGCAGCGAAGACAAAGGCATTTACCCGGCACTCCTGAAAGCGGCCGATACGGTTTTTCGCATACCCATGGCCAACAGTTTCGAATCGCTCAATGTATCGGTGGCCACGGGCATGATATTATATGAAACACTGAAACAACGATTGACCTAGCAGTGGATACTTTCTTTCATACACTGGAGCTGGTGGAATGTCCGCGCGACGCCATGCAGGGTTGGGAAAACCCGATCAGCACGCGCGACAAAACCGCCTATATCCAGGCCCTGCTGGCTTGCGGCTTTCATACCATCGATTTCGGCAGTTTCGTATCGCCCAAAGCCATTCCGCAGATGGCCGATACCAAAGAGGTATTGCGGGGACTTGACCTGTCCGGTACCGCAACGGCCCTGCTGGCCATCGTGGCCAACCTGCGCGGGGCCGAAGAGGCGGTGGATTTCGATGAGATCAGGTACCTCGGTTTTCCTTTTTCGGTATCGGAAACCTTTCAGCAGCGGAATACCAATGCCGGTATTACCGAGGCATTGAAAAGAGTGGAAGCCATCCAGTCGCTTTGCCTCAACCACAACCGCGAGCTGGTGGTGTACCTGTCGATGGGGTTTGGCAATCCTTATGGCGATCCCTGGTCGGAAGAGATCGTGTTCCATTGGGCGCGAAAGCTGGTGTCGCTGGGTGTGCTGACGCTGTCGGTGGCCGATACCGTGGGGCTGGCGACGCCCGAGCAGGTGGCGCGCATAACGGGCGTGCTGGTGCGCGACTTACCGGGCACCCGTATCGGTGTTCACCTGCATGCCGATCCCGCCGGCCGCGAAGCGAAGCTGGCTGCTGCCTACGAGGCCGGTTGCCGTCGTTTCGACGGCGCCCTGGGCGGTTTTGGCGGCTGTCCCATGGCGGGCAATGAACTGGTGGGGAATATGGACACGCGCAGCATAATCGACTTCCTGGAAAAAAAAGAGGTTGCTACCCATATTGATCCGCTGCTGCTTGAAAACGCCGCGGCGATGGCGTCGCGCATCTTTGCCTGAACCCAAAAAAGCAACGCATGAAATTCATGGCCGATATTACGATCACGCCGCCTGATAAAAAGATCCGGTATGCTGATCCTGTTATGCTGGTAGGTTCCTGCTTCACCGAGCATATCGGCGACAAGCTGGCCGGCTTGAAATTTAAAACATTGCAGAACCCGCATGGCATTTTGTTCGATCCCATTAGTGTGGCACAGTGTCTCGATGCCCTGATGCGCAACGATCCCGTGCAGGAATCGGAGCTTTTCCTGCTGAACGAGCTTTGGCAGAGCTGGGATTATCATTCGCGCTTTTCGGGCACCGATAAGCAGCAAGTGCTCGATTCGCTCAACCTCTGCCGGCAGGAAACCAATGGTTTTTTGCAGGAAGCCAGGTGGCTGATACTTACCCTCGGCTCTTCGTATTCATACCGGCTGGCAGACAGCGGCCGCCCTGTGGCCAATTGCCATCGCGCGCCGGCGCAGACCTTCCGCAAGCACCTGTGCAGCATCGACGAAACGGTGACAGCGCTCGACAACTGCCTGTACCGGCTTTTTAAATTCAATCCTGATCTGCGGGTGATCTTCACCGTTAGTCCCGTGCGTCACCTGCGCGACGGCGTGGTGGCCAATAACCGCAGCAAGGCACGCCTGCTGGAATCGGTGCATCACCTGGTGGACAAATTCGACCGGCTTTATTATTTCCCCGCGTACGAGCTGGTGGTGGATGTGCTGCGCGACTATCGCTTTTACGATGTGGATATGGCGCATCCGAATTACCAGGCCACCGAATTCGTGCTGGAACATTTTATCAGGAGCTTTATCGATCCCGCAGCGCATCCGGTTATGGAGCAGGTGCAGCAGATTATGATCGCCCGGAACCACAAAGCATTTCAGCCCGATACCGAAGCGCACCGGCAGTTTCTGCGCAGCTTTGCCGGAAAGACGCGTGATTTGCAGGAGAAGCATCGTTACCTCGACCTGGCCGGAGAGCTGGCTTATTTCGAAACAACGGTTTAGTGAATGCGATCACCCCGCAGTTCCTGGCTGGCCATGATGTCTTTTTCATGCGTCAGCCATTCAGCCCAGCGCCGGCGAACGCGCGTTGGGTCGATGTGTTTTTCAGCCAGTTCCAGGAAGGTGACGTAATGGCCGGCTTCACTTTCCATGAAACGGCGGTAGAATTTGCGCAGGTAGGCGTCGTCGAGCCCTTCGCTGAGCCGCTTGAAACGTTCGCAGCTACGCGCTTCGATCATAGCCATCATCAATAGCTGGTCGAGCATCCGTCCTTCCGTATCGCCGCCTTTCTGCTGAAAGCCGATCAGCGCATTTACATAAGCGTCTTTGCGTTGTTTGCCCAATGGCAGCTTTCTTTTCTCCAGCTCCTGCAATACCAGCCGGAAATGGCCCCATTCTTCGGTAACGATGGGCGCCAGGGTTTTGACAATGTCGGGATACTGGCTGTACCGTTGTATGATGCTGATGCAACTGGTGGCTGCTTTCTGCTCGCAATAGGCGTGGTCGGTCAGTATATCGGCCATGCTGAGCGCCGCCAGGTTTACCCAGCGCGGGTCGGTGGGAAGTTGTAGTCCCAATATATTTTTTACGGCGGCTTCCGAATTAAGATCCATAGTATTTACCAATGGGTTGATGCGCGTATCTTGCTGCCTTCAAAGCTAAACGATTCGGATGAAAGAGGATTTCCTGGAAGAACGGCTGATAGATAGGAAAATAGACGGCTTGTTCAGGCAGTTGGGGCATACGGGGGCGCAGGCAGACTTCTGTTCTGACGATTACCTTGGTTTTGCCGGGCGCCCGGTACCCGGCGGACTGCCGGCGGGTAGCACGGGCAGCCGGCTGTCGACAGGCAATTCCGGCAGGGCCGAAGCCCTGGAAGCAGATATTGCCCGTTTTCACGATGCGGAAGCCGCCCTGCTGTTCAGCTCGGGGTATGCCGCCGCCCTGGCGCTGGCGGGCTGCCTTCCCCAACCGGGCGACCTGCTGCTGTACGACCGTTTGTCGTACGCCTGCATCAGCGACGGCCTTCGCCTGGGTCGCGCTAACGCTGATGCATATACGCACAACGACCTGAACGACCTGGAGAGAAAGCTGCAGGTGGAAACCGGTGCACAGAAATTCGTGTTTACCGAATCGGTGTTCGGTATTGACGGCGATACTGCGCCGCTTGATAAAATAGCAGCTGTTTGTGACCGTTATGAAGCGCACCTGGTAGTGGATGAGTCGCATGCCCTGGGAGTGATCGGTCACGAGGGAGAAGGGCTGGTGCAGCAGTACGGTGTGCAGCAGCGTTGCTTTGCCCGTTTATACGGATTCGGCAAGGCGGCCGGGGCGCAGGGCGCTGCCGTGCTGGGCTCGCCGCTGCTCAAAGAATACCTCGTCAATATAGCGGGCAGCTTCGACGATACAGCCCTGCCGCCGGTAGCGCTGGCGTC
>JBDHYM010000104.1:0-10636 GCA_039811405.1 Flavihumibacter sp.
TATCCTTTTTGTTATATGAGCGGTCACAAGCTCGTGCAGTTCGACCAGACCGAAGCATTACATTTCAAACAATATGTTGAAAACGGCGGATTTGTTTTCGTGGATGATTGCAATCATGACATCGACGGACTCTTTGCCAAGTCGTTCGAAAGCCAGATGACGGCTTTGTTCGGTGGGGGTGCGTTAAAAAAAATTCCCAACTCCCATCCGATCTACCGTTCTTTCTTTGATTTTGAAAAAGGGCCACCCAATACTGCTTTCGAGCTCAACGGCTGGGGGGATGATCTTATTCATGATTATCTCAAGGCGATCACTGTAAATGGCCGGATTGGCGTTCTGTATAGCAATAAAGATTACGGTTGCGAATGGGACTATGATTTCCGCAACAAACGTTTCCTCGCCGAAGACAATACAAAATTTGGCGTGAATATTATCGTGTACGCGATGTCGCCGCTCAGTTCCAGTTGAAATCAAGCGGGATATTCAACCGCAACGCGAAATTTCTGCCCATCGCAAATACGCCCTGCCTGCCGGTAACCGGGTTGACCGAGGTGTATTTTAACCGGCTCAGGTGGTTCTGGTAGGCTTCGTCGGTTATATTCTGCAAAGACAATTGCAGTGTCGCCAGCTTCTTCGTACCATGATGAATGTCGGTACCGATGCCCGCATTCAATAGCCAATACGAGGGGGTGTTCGTTTCGGTGTTATAACCGGTAAATGCGTGGTCCTGGCTGAAATTATAATCCGATTCGAGACTTACGTAGAAATTCCTGATCGTTTTTCCTTCGGGCAGCAGTTTTACAGACAGTTCCGAGAACAACCTGCCGGCGGGAACATTCGGGATATTGCGCGACCCGTCGACCGCATCGGTAAAACGCGCAATGGTATAGCTAAAGGCATTTTTGAAATGCAGCCAGTCGAGCGGATGCGGGTGAATATCGACGCTGAGCTCGGTACCGTACAAATTGGCGCTGTGCTGGTTGAAGCGGAAGGCCATCAGCTCATCGCCCGACTCAGGATCAACGATCAGCGAATCTGTCCCGGCGCTGTTCCGGAGTTTCTCGTAAAAGATAAAATTCTGCACATGGTTGTAGAACAGATTTGCCTCGAGCGAAAGATGCATGGTGTTCCACTCCAGGCCACCATCGACCTGGTAGCTGGTTTCACTCTTCAGATCCCGGTCGCCGATCTCGTAGCGGTTGGTTCCTTCATGCGCGCCATTGCTTGCCAGCTCGGCCAGCGAGGGCGCACGGAAGCCGCGGGCGATGTTCAGCTTCAGGTTGAGGGGCTTGCTGACCGCATAGGTCATACCTGCGCTGCCTGATATATTGGAGAAGTCGCGGGTGAAGGCTTCGAATTTCGGTTCTCCGTCTATTGACATCGGGTCGCTGCTGATATGCCGGTTGTCAAAACGCAATCCGCCGCTGAAGGAAAGCTTGTCCTTGTGATATTGAGTGTATCCGAACACGCCCGCATCAAACAGGCTGTAATCAGGTATCAGCGTTTCTTCGGCGCGATTGGTATTGGTTTGGTACATGCCGCTGACACCGGCGCTGAATTTCCAGTTGCTGTTGTGCGCAGGCAGGTGCAAACGGGCGGCATAAGTGGCTGTTTTCAGGTCAAAATAAGCCACCGGTTCCGAGGGTGCGTCGGGATTGCCGAACTCCTGGCGCTGGTTTCTTTGCAGGCCCAGTATCAATTCCAACTGCGAGCCGCCGATATGAAACATGTTTTCGCTGGTTAGCTTGGTATGACGGATGTGCTGGTAAGGCACCTGCGGATCGATCGATTTAAAATCGCTGTTGGTTGCCGTTGCTTCATCGCCGCCGGGTAGTGCTTTCAGAAAATGCCCGTCGTCGTCGCGCTCACCTTCCACCATACCTATCTGCTGGTTGAAATAACTGGCAAGTATATGCGAATATCCCCAGCTGCCGCTGTAGCCGATCATTCCGCCGAAATTACCCTGGTGGAACTTGCTGTTATATACATAGTCGTCGTACTTGTTCTTATAATCGTGCGCAGCCTTATAGGATCCGTAAGCATTCCAGCTAAATCCGTTTTTGGTGCCGCCGAGGTTTCCGTAGAATCCACGCAAACCGTTATTGGTCTGGTATTCGGTGCCCACGCTGCCGCTGATCCTACCTTCATTGGCCGGCCGCTGCGAAATGATATTTATTACACCTGCCAGCGCATCGCTGCCGTAAAAAAGCGAAGCCGGCCCCTTCAGCACCTCAATGCGCTGAATGGAATAGTCGTCAACTTCGATGCCGTGCTCATCGCCCCATTGCTGGCCTTCCTGGCGTACACCATCGTTGATCGTCACCACCCGGTTGTAGCCAAGTCCGCGGATAAACGGTTTGGCAATGGCCGGCCCGGTGCTTAAAGCCGATACGCCCGGCACAGATTTGGACAGCGCTTCGATGGCATTCGACGACACAAGTCTCTGCAGGTCATCACGCTTCACCACGTCGATCGGCTGGGGCGCCTGTTTCACCTTCATTGCCGACGACACCCCGGTAACGATTACCGCCTGGTTTTCGACAATGCGGGGCTCGAGCGAAAATGTTCTGTCGGTATTCCCGGTCAACCGGATGGTTTCCACCACGCTCTCAAAACCCTGGTAGCTGATCTCTGCCAGAAAACTGCCGTTGCGGAGCCCCTCGATCGAAAAAGCGCCGTTATTATCGGTAACGGTACCTCTTTTCAGGTCGGGCAGGTATATCGAAGCCCCCGCCAGGGGCTTGTTGTTGCCGGCGTTGAGCACTTTGCCGGCAAAAACCGGGCGGGCGGATTGTGAGAAAACGGAAAGACCGGTCAAAAGCAGGAAACAGGACAAAAGGAAACGCATATAGTCAGATATTGAAGCTCAAAAATGCAACAATAGTTCAAATTAATTGCAACAACAGTTCATTTTTTGAAATATTTTTTTATTTACCCGTCATATACACCACCTTTTATACCGCTTTTAACCATTTTCACCCGTCAGGTATTACCCGTCGGGTGGCACCCGACGGGTAATACCTGACGGGTGAAATATGCGCGCAAAGTTGGACCTTTGTCCGATGGTCAAACTGGACAAACCTAATATCCGGGAGCTAAGCCTCGACGAGCTGACCGCCTTTTTCAAAGAAAAGGGCGAGCCGGCGTTCCGCGCAAAACAGGTGTATGAATGGCTGTGGCTCAAACCTGTATTGTATTTCGACGACATGACCAACCTCAGTAAGGCGCTGCGGCAGCAACTGTCCGATCATTTTTCCCTGCCGGCGCTGCGGGAAGACCTCACCCAGCACAGCGAAGACGGTACGCTCAAGAGCCGTTTCAAGACCTTCGACGGCCACCTGGTGGAAGGGGTACTGATCCCGACCGACGAGCGTCGTACCGCCTGCGTATCGTCGCAGATCGGCTGCTCGCTTAGCTGCAGGTTCTGCGCCACGGGATATATGGAGCGGAAGCGGAACTTATCGTTCGACGAGATATATGATGAAGTAGTGCTGATCAATCGCCAGAGCGAAAAAGTGTACGGTAAAAAGCTCAGCAATATCGTTTTCATGGGCATGGGCGAACCGCTGCTGAACTATAAGAACGTATTGAGGGCTATTGACAAAATCACGGCGTCCGACGGACTGGGCATGAGTGCGCGGCGCATCACGGTATCGACCGCCGGCGTCGCGAAAATGATACGCCAATTGGGCGATGACAAGGTTCGTTTCAAGCTGGCGTTATCACTCCACGCGGCCAATGATGCAAAGCGGCACGAGATCATGCCCATTAACGACAGCAATGATATCCAGAGCCTGGTAGATGCGCTGAATTATTTCTACCGGCAAACCGGCAATGAGATCACTTTTGAATACATCCTCTTCAAAGATTTCAACGACAGCCTGCAGGATGCAGATGAGCTGGTGCAGCTTTACCGCCGTGTACCGGCCGATCTCGTCAATATCATCGAATACAATCCCATCGACAACGCCGACTTCCGCAAACCCGAAGAAGAAAAGGTAATGCAGTTTATGGGTCACCTCGAAAAGAAAGGCGTGAATGTGCGTCTGCGCCGCAGCCGGGGAAAAGACATCGATGCGGCTTGCGGCCAACTGGCCAACAAATGATCCTTTAACATTTTCTACGCAAAAGCCGGTTAAACCCTGCGGCCGTTCTTTCGTCTCATAAAGAAAAAGAGATGAAAAAACTATTCGCTACCATAGCCCTGGGCCTTGTAATCAGCGGCGCCATGGCCCAAGACAGCACTATGATGAAGCGCCGGGCCGGCAGCATGCATCGTCAGCACGATTCCTTTGCAGACCTGCAGTTGACGGCCGACCAGAAAAGCCAGCTGGCGCAATTACGCAAAGAGCAGCAGGAGAAAATGATGGCCATTCTGACGCCCGAGCAAAAGGCAAAGCTGGCAAAACAAAAAGCAGCGCGCAAAGCGGCTTTTGCCAATGGCCAGGCAAAACGGTCTGAACACCTGAAAAAGGCATTGAAGCTGACCGATGAACAGGCAGATAAAATGAAAAGTTTGAACGACAGTTTTCGCCAGCAGGCAAGCGTGATCCGCGCCAATAAAGAACTCGCGGCCGAACAGCAGCGGGCCCAGCTGAAAAAGCTTGCCGCCGACCACCGCAGCGAAATAAACGCAATGCTCACGCCTGCCCAGCAGGATACGCTTCGGCAGATGCGGCAACGACAACACCCTAAGAAGACGGTTCGGTAATACAAAAGAAGGCCGCTGAGAGGCGGTCTTCCTTATTTGCGCTGTTTACCGGAAAAGCCATCATCTGTTCTTCCGGAAACGGCCACGGGCTGCCATAGCAGAACCTTCCCGCCGGCGACAAGGCCAGGCGGGAATCTTTACGTAGATTTGCCGCTCATCCTGTTGTAAAACAGCAAAGAGCATACATGAAAAAAACCACCGGTTTCGAAAAATTCACTAAGAAGAAAGCAGGCGCCGTTAAGGAAGCCTTCAAAAAGGAAAAACGCGCATTCAAACAAGAAATCGCCCGTGATATAGAAAAGAAAAAGGTGGAAGCCGGCAGAAAAAAAACCACCGTTGCGCCGGCCGCGGGAAATGCTCCTTCCCGTCCGTCTGCACCGCTCCGTTCGGGCAAATCCACCAAACCAGGTTCACCGGCCGGCAAACCGCAGTTACAGCAGCAACCCAAAACGGCCCAGGAGAACAGTGGTATCATGCCGCTGAACAAATTCATCGCACATGCGGGTATCTGCGCGCGCCGCGATGCCGCTGCCCTGGTAAAAACGGGTGTGGTTACCGTAAACGGCACCCTCGTTACCGAACCGGGCTTTAAAGTAAGCGGAAACGACGAGGTGAAAGTAAACGGCAAAAAGATACAGCCCAGCCGGCAATGGGTGTATATCCTGCTGAACAAGCCGAAAGATTATATCACCACGGTTGAAGATCCGCAGGGGCGCAAAACGGTTTTGGATCTCGTCAAAACCGCCACTGCCGAAAGAGTTTATCCCGTGGGTCGGCTCGACAGGAATACCAGCGGCGTATTGCTGCTGACCAACGACGGCGACCTGGCCCAGCAGCTCTCCCATCCCAAACACGAGGTAAGAAAGATCTATGAGGTTCGCCTGGACAAGCCACTCAGCAAGGCCGACTTTGACAAGATACTGTCGGGGATAACCCTCGAAGATGGTTTTGTGCGGCCTGATGCAGTGGGTTATGCCGATCCGCGCGATAAATCAGTGATCGGTATCGAAATACACAGCGGACGCAACCGCATCGTACGACGCATTTTCGAGCACCTCCATTACGACGTACGCGGACTGGACCGCGTTATGTTCGCGGGGCTCACCAAGAAAAATGTGAACCGCGGCAAATGGCGCCTGCTTACGGAAAAAGAAGTGCGTTTACTCAAACATTTCAACAAGAAATGAAACCGGACATCCTGCTGGAAACCGATGCATTCGTAGCCGTCAATAAACCCGCGGGGTTGCTGTCGATTCCCGACCGCGAACAATCGGCGGTTTCATTAAAAGACCTGCTGACGCAGCGTTACGGCCATATCTTAACGGTACACCGGCTCGACCGTGATACCAGCGGCGTGATCGTATTCGCCAAACATGAAGAAGCACACCGCTGGCTGTCGATGCAGTTCGAAAGCAGGAACACGCAGAAGATATACAACGGGCTGGTTATGGGCCGGGTGTATGAAGAAGAGGGGCTGATCGACCAGCCCATTGGTGAAAACACCGGCCGGAAAGGGCTGATGACGGTTACCCGCCAGGGGAAACCGGCACAGACCGTTTATAAAACGCTGGAGGCATTCCGTCAATACAGTTGGATGGAGTTCAATATCCTCACCGGTCGTACGCACCAGATCAGGGTGCACATGAAGCATTTCGGACATCCCATTGCCTGCGATGCTTATTACGGTGACGGACAACCGCTGTTACTGTCTTCGCTCAAAAAGAATTATAAGCTGGCAAAGCATGAAGACGAAGAAAAGCCGATACTGGGTCGCCTGGCCCTGCATGCATGTATGCTTCGCTTCAGGGATATGCATGAAGAAGAGGTGCTGGTAGAAGCACCTCTTCCGAAAGACCTGCGGGCTACTTTATCGCAGCTCCGAAAACAAGCTTAGCATTTTCTTATTTGTCCTGCCGGTAAACAACGCCTTCTTTCATGACGAAACGGACCTTCCCCATCGATTTGATGTCTTTGATAGGGTCGCCCTCTACGGCAATGATATCTGCCATCTTACCTGTTTCAATGGAACCCAGCGTTTCTGTGGCGCCGAGCAGATCGGCGGCGGCTACCGTTGCCGACTGTATGGCTTCAATGGCAGGCATTCCTGCTTCGGTCATATACACGAATTCGAGCCAGTTTTTTCCGTGGGCAAATACGCCTGCATCGGTGCCGAAAGCGATCTTCACGCCTGCTTTATAGGCTTTGGCAAAAGTGGCCTGCATTTTCGGGCCGGTTGACAATGCCTTGGGCGTAACGATGTCGGTATAATAACCAGGTATCTTGGCGCTGTCGGCCGTTGATTTCCCGGCAATGATCGTGGGCACAAAATAGGTACCCATTTTTTTCATCAGCTCGATGGCTTCGTCATCCATGAACGTACCATGCTCGATCGAGCTCACGCCACCTCGAATGGCCCGCTTGATGCCTTCGGTGCCATGGGCATGCGCCGCCACCTTAAAGCCGTAGTCGCCGGCGGCAGCCACGATCGCTTTGACCTCTTCTTCGGTGAACTGGGGGTTGGCGCCGTTTTTCGCCTGGCTCAGCACGCCTCCCGTAGCCGTGATCTTGATACAGTCGGCGCCGTCTTTGTAACGTTGCCGAACAGCGTGGTAAGCATCTTCCGGTCCGTTAATAACACCTTCCAAAGGTCCGGGATCTCCCATCAGGTCTTTGCGATAGGCATTCGTGGGGTCAGCATGACCGCCGGTGGTGGCGATCGACTTACCGGCGGTAAATATTCTTGGTCCCTGCACTTCGCCGCGGGCAACTGCATTGCGCAGCGCGATATTGACACCGCTGCCGCCCAGGTCGCGTACGGTGGTGAAACCCGACTGCAGGGTAATATTGGCAAATTTGATGGAGCCAAAGGCGATATCGGGCGGATTGGTGGTGAAGCGGTCGGCCACCGCTCCTTTTTTTGTTTCGCTTTCCAGGTGAACGTGCATGTCGATGAGCCCCGGCATCACCGTTTTGCTCTTCAGGTCGATCAGTTTATCGCCCGATCCCGGTTGTGCATATCCGTTAGTGACGCTACTCACCTTTTTCCCTTCCACCACGATGGTCATCGAGGGCAATACCTTACCCGTTTTTACATCGATCAACTGCCCGCAGTGGATATATGTTTTTTGCGAGAACCCCGCCTGCGCGCCCAGTAAAAGAGCTGCGGCAAAAAGCCATTTTTTCATAAACAGTAAAAGTTAGTGGCCGAAAAGCTACTAACCTTTTACTGTTTGCGGTGGACAGCGATTAACCTAGTTCAGCGGTGCTTCTGCCTGTACAAGTGAATCTGTGGTAATCTGCACCCGGAAGCCGGTCAATGTTTTCAGCGTGTCATAGCTGATAGGCTCGTTGGTGGCGTTCCATACCACCGGGCTCTTGGTTACGGTGCCGGTGGCGCCGCTGATGGTTCCCAGGTCAGCATAGATGGAATCTTTGTGCAGAACACTGTCGTATTTCACGATCGCTGCCGGATAATTTTCTTCGGCTAAGCGAAAGGAGTCCGCCAGGTTTACTTCCATCGAAATATTTCCGTCTGACAGCTCATTGATCTTCACCAGTCCTGCATTTTTGGCTACGCCGCTGGTGTCGTTCACCAGCACTACCTGAGAAGACCCCAATCCCGGCGGCGTCACATCATCATCGGAACATGCCACTGCTCCTGTTGCCAGCCCCGCCAACAACAGGTACGTTACTGCTTTTGCTTTCATGTACGATTCTATTTAGTTACCGGTGCTGTCACCAAAATGAGGCCGAAGGAAGGGGTAAAATGTTAAAAGAGTTTGAGGTTTGAAGTTTGAGGTTTGAAGTGCTGCCGCGTGCGGGTATGCATATAAAAAAAGAACCTGCACAAAATGCAGGTTCTTTTTTTGTTATGGTTGCTGCACATGCGGCAGCACTTCAAACCTCAAACTTCAAACCTTAAACCAACATCAGTTCTGGTTCGGTTGAGGTGTATAGCGCAAATACGGTTTTACCACCTTCACGCCTTTGGGGAATTTTTTAACCGCATCTTCGGTGCTGATAGAGGGTACAACGATCACGTCTTCGCCTGCTTTCCAGTCGGCGGGGGTAGCTACGCTGTAATTGGCGGTCAGCTGCAGTGAATCCACCACGCGCAATACTTCAAAGAAATTACGGCCGGTAGAAGCCGGGTACGTGATAATGAGTTTCACTTTTTTATCGGGACCGATCACGAACAACGAACGAACGGTGGCCTTTTCGGAAGCGTTGGGGTGAATCATATCATACAGGGCAGCTACTTCGCGCTTATCATCGGCAATGATCGGGAAATCTACCGTACAGCTTTGTGTTTCATTGATATCATTGCGCCAGCCCAGGTGGCTATCGATCGGGTCAACACTCACCGCCAGCACTTTCACGCCGCGTTTGGCAAATTCTCCTTTCAACAGGGCGGTTTTACCCAGCTCGGTGGTACATACCGGCGTGTAATCCGCAGGATGCGAAAACAGGATACCCCAGTTGTCGCCCAGATACTCATAAAAATCAATCTCCCCTTCTGTTGTGACGGCTTTGAAATTGGGTGCCGCATCCCCCAGTCTTAAGCTCATATAAACGTTTTTTTCTGTGAGAGTCGAAGGTACGTATTTCCTACAAAATTAATAGGAGTTAAATTTTTTGTCGTCCGGGCGCCTTCCCCCGGCTTTGTTGATGGCCGATTTCCCGAAGCGGTCTTTGACAGCGTCGATCGCTTTATACAGCCCCGCTTTTTTGCCCTGGTCGCTGAACAGGTTAGTTTGCAGGGCCTCATTGGTCAACTCACTGGCTTTCACGCCAATAAGCCGTACGAATTGCCCTTTCCGGTAGAGCTGTCCGAACAATTGCCGGGCGAAAAGCAATATCTCATCGTCGTAAAAAGTATAAGGCACGCTCGACTGGCGGGAAGTGGTTTCGAAATCCGCATAACGGATCTTGACCGCGATACAGCCAGCCATTTTATTGTCTTTCCGCAGCTCATAGCCGATCTTTTCGCTCATGCGGGTGATTTCGGCCAACAGGTAGGCAGGATCGGAGATGTCTTCATGAAAGGTATTTTCGGTCGATATCGATTTTGTTTCGTGGTAAGCGCTCACGGTTCCGCGATGCAGGCCATTTACTTTTTGCCAGAGATCCCGGCCCCAGTTGCCCAGGTGGCGGCCGAGCAGGTCGGGGTTGCTGAGGCGCAGCTCCCGGATGGTTTCTATGCCGATCTGCAATAATTGCTGGCACGATTGCCTGCCCACACCGGGGATCTTGTTCACGGGCATCGGGTCAAGAAAGGCCTGTTCTGTACCCGGCTCCACGAAGAGATAACCATTGGGCTTGGCCGCATCGGTGGCGATCTTGGCGATCATCTTGCTGCTGCTCATGCCGAAAGAAATGGGCAGTCGGGTGGTATCGATGATCTGCTGCCGGAGGCCGATGGTCCAATCGAGCGGGTTGAAATAACGGTCCATGCCCGAGAGGTCGATATAAAACTCGTCGATGCTTGCCTTTTCAAACAATGGCGCTTTTTCGGCTATCATTTCGGTAACGATGCGCGAGTACCGGCTGTAGGCGCCGCGGGTGGCGGGCACCACCGTCAGCACCGGGCACAACTGCTTTGCCTTACGCATGGGCATGGCCGAGTGCACCCCGTATTTACGCGCCTCGTAACTGCAGGCCGCCACCACGCCGCGATCGCTGTGTCCGCCCACCGCCAGCGGCAATCCGCTGAGAGCCGGGTTCAGCAGTATCTCCACCGATACAAAAAAAGCGTCCAGGTCAAAATGCGCGATCATCTCACCAAATATACACCCGTCGGGTGGCACCTGACGGGTGCCACCCGACGGGTAAAAGCTATCTTCACCGTATGGAAGCGCTTAAAAACCACCTGGAGGCGATATACCCGCTGACCGACGAAGCCTGGACCGATATGCAATCGATCTG
>JBDHYM010000105.1:0-10629 GCA_039811405.1 Flavihumibacter sp.
GCGCCTGCGAAACCCGCTGTAAAAGCGGCACCTCCTAAAAAAGCGGCGAAAGCGGCACCGGCTAAACCGGCCGCGAAAGCCTCCGTAAAAGCGGCTGCCAAAGCACCGGTCAAACCAGTTGCGAAGGCGCCGGCCAAACCCGCTGCCAAAGCATCGGCCAAGGCGCCCGTGAAAGCGGCGCCGGCCGCCAAAGCCAAAGTGGCGGCGAAGTCTGCCAGGGTGGAAGCTCCTGCTGCGAAGACGACCGTAAAGACGCCCGCCAAGCCGGCTGCAAAAGCAGCGCCGGTCAAACATAGCCCTGAGCCGAAACCGGCACCGGCCGCAAAAAAACCGGAACCGGTGGCGGTTGAAAAAAAGGGGAAGCCAAAGAAAGAACCTGTTAAGAAAATCATTCGCCAGGGATTGCGCCCTACTACGATGAAACAGGCTACGGTAAAAGATGATTCTAAACAGACAACCCCTATCCCTATCAAAAAACCGGCGCCTCCGCCCGAAAAAAAACCAACGAAGGTGGAAATGCCGGTGATAAAAACGAAAACGGTACAACCCTACCATCCAGATTTCACCAAGAGCGTACTCGATCCGGGTACAAACGAAAATCCAGGCCCTACTATGCGATACAGTGACAGCGAACTTCAGGAATTCAGAGATATCATTAATAAAAAGCTCGATGCCGCCAAAAAAGAGCTGGCCTATTTACAGGGCCTGATCACCCGAAAAGACGAAATGGGTGGCGACGAAAGCGAAAGCCGCTACATGACAATGGAAGACGGCAGCGTGAGCATGGAAAGAGAGCAATTGGCACAAATGGCGAGCCGCCAGATCACCTTTATCGATCACCTCGAGAAGGCACTGATGCGAATCGAGAACAAGACCTATGGCGTTTGCCGGATCACCGGTAAGCTGATCGACAAGGCCCGCTTACGGGCTGTGCCTCATGCAACCCTCAGCATCGAAGCGAAAAACATGATGAACAAATAATGCGTTTTACCCGTCGGGTGCCACCCGACGGGTAAATGTGCTTAGTTGGTAAGGTCCTGCACAGCCGGTAACGTCTCCGACCCGGGGTACAACAGCCGGAAAACAGCCTGCGCCTGCTCTTCTATATTTTTATCTGAACGGTTACTGAACAGAAACAACGCAAAATGAGCAGCGGGAATCAGGATCACATAAGACCTGAACCCGCCGTTGGAGCCGCTGTGCAGATAGGTTGCCTGTTTTGATTGTTTCGTCATAAACCAGCCATAACCATAATGCAGATCCGGTTGCGAAGCAATGGTAAACTGTGCCGGGGGCATTTGGGGAAGGATGTATTGCGTCCAATGCAGGTAGTCGTCGATGCTGGTAAACAATCCGCCATCGGCTTCAGTGGTAAAGAAAACATTTTCATCGGGACCCGATCTTACAAAGCCGGTTTTGTGCTTATCATAACCCGATGCCACAGCGGGAACAGGCCGGTCTTCGCGCCAGATAAAGCTGTGTGGCATACCGGCGGGTATCAGCACTTCTTTTTTCAGGTAATCGGCATATAACCTGCCGGTTCGCTTTTCGATGATCATGCCCAGCAGGCAGAAAGCGGTATTGCTGTAGTGGTAAAGCGTTCCGGGCGGGGCGGCCAGGGTATCCATTTTCTGCACGGCTGTCAGCACCTGTGCGTCGTAGGCGTGCTGCAGCCCGCCCGCATCCACATACCCATAATGGTCGGCGATACCCGACTGGTGGGAAAGCAATTGGGCGATGCTGACCTTGCCGATGGCGGGCGCCAGCCCCGGCAGCCAGGCACCGATGCTGTCGTTCAGCGACAGCTCGCCGCGATCGCATAATTTACGGATAGCCATCGCCGTGAATTGTTTGGTCAGCGAAGCAATATTGAAGAGCGTGGCGCTGTTGATCTTTTCGGCCGGTGAAAGCGTGGCGAGGCCATATCCTTTTGTAAACAGCGGTTTGCCGCCGGCCATGATACCGATGGCCACCCCGGGCTCGTTAGCGGGATGAGTTTGCTGCAGGTAACGGTCCACCTGTTGTATCTTTTCATTCATCGTTTGCGCGTAACTGTTATAACAGAGCAGAAAGAGCAGCGGTATAAAGAGCCGTATCATGCAGGTTGTTTTTGTATGGCGGGCGCGGGCCATACAAATCTATTTCAGTTCCTGCATATCCACCAGCCTTTTGTAAAAGCCCGGGTTTTCCATCAGGGTGTCGTGTGTACCTCTCTCCACGATCCGGCCCTCGTTCAGCACCACGATCTCGTCGGCATGACGTATAGTGCTCAGGCGATGGGCGATGACGATGCTGGTACGGTCCTGCATCGACCGGTCGATGGCATCCTGCACCAGCTTCTCGCTTTCGGTATCAAGCGAAGAAGTGGCTTCGTCGAGAATGAGGATCGGCGGATTTTTCAGCAACGCGCGGGCGATCGTAAGTCGTTGCCGCTCGCCGCCGCTGAGCTTGCTGCCGCGATCGCCGATATTGGTATTATAACCTTCTTCTTTCTGCACAATGAAGCGATGGGCATTGGCTACCCTGGCGGCCGCTTCTATCTCTTCATCGCTTGCGTCGGGTTTGGCAACGGCTATATTGTTGCGGATGGTATCGTTGAAAAGGATCGGCTCCTGCGTAACGATGCTGAGCTGCGCGCGAACGGAGGCCAGGCTGTAGGATCGGATGTCTTTTCCGTCGATCAGTATTTCACCTGCGGTTACGTCGTGAAACCGCGGAACCAGGTCGGCCAGGGTCGATTTACCAGATCCCGATGCGCCTACCAATGCCACTGTTTTTCCCTTTTCGATAACCAGGTTGATGTTGTGCAGGATGGTTTTGTCGTCATACGCGAACGACACATTCCTGAACTCGATCTTGTTATTGAAGGTTTCGAGCTGCGCTGCGCCGGGCGCATCTTCTACCATCACCGGCGCCGCGAGCATCTCTTCTATGCGGGCAACGGCGGCGCTGCCCCGCTGCACATTATAGAAGGCGTTTGAAAAGGATTTGGCGGGGTTGATGATCTGGGTGAAGAAAACAATATATGTGATAAAGGTGTCGCCATTGAGCATGTCGTATTTGAGCACCAGCCTTCCGCCGAACCAAAGCAGGATGGCCAGCACCAGCACGCCGAGAAACTCCGAGATCGGCGAAGCCAGGTCGCGCTTGAAATTCATGGCATTCCGGATATTGTTCAGGCTGCGGTTGATGCCATAAAAGCGGGCGCCGATCAACTTCTCTGCATTGAAGGCCTTGATGACCCGCAGCCCGCCGAGTGTTTCGTCGAGCACGCTCAGGAGCAATCCCTGCTGCTCTTGCGCCACATTGGATTGTTTTCTCAGGGCGCGGCTGATCCGGCCGATGATAAAGCCGGTTAACGGTAGCAGCACCAGCAGGAAAAGAGAAAGCAGGGGGCTCAGGGTCACCAGCGAAAAAAGAATGATGAGGATGGTGAGCGGCTCTTTGATGAGCGATTCCAGTGCGGAGATAATGCTCCATTCGATCTCATTGGTATCGTTGCTCATCCGGCTGATGATATCGCCTTTTCTTTTCTCGGTAAAAAAACCAATGGGCAGCACCAGTATCTTGGCATACAGCTCCGACCGCAGGCTGGTGAGCACATAATTGCGCAGGGGCGATTGGATGCGGTAGGTAAGATAGAGGAACAGGTTTTTGAAAAAGATAGTGACGATCAGCACCACGCAGATAATGGTCAGGGCATACAGTTTGCCGCCATTGGGGTTATCGGGCGAACTGTGGCCAACGATCACCTGGTTGAAATAATATTTCATCAGGTCGAGCAGGCCATTGGCAGAAAGGGTGAACGCCGGCTTGGCGGTAACCGTTTCAACATGGCTGCCGAACAGCAACTGCAGAAAGGGTGCCAGCATGGCCAGCGACACCAGGGAAAACACGATCGACAGGAGGTTGCACAAGAAATAAAGCGCGATTTCTCCTTTCTTGTTGGAGAGATATTTAAAGATGCGGGAGAAATTCTTCATAGACCAGCATATAGAAGCTGCAAACCTACGGCCAATTTTCGTGAAAGTCTTTGCATCTTTGCCGGAAACGAGTGGATATGCAGCAGGAATCAAAAAGGCAGAAACAGGTGGCTGGCGAGGTGCAGGAAGTGTTGAACGAAATATTCCGGAAACTGGGCCTGACCATGGTAGACGGGGGAATGGTATCGATTTCCTCTGTCAAGATGACACCCGACCTGCTGGAGGCCCGGGTATATATCAGTCTTTTCCAGGTGGCCGACCGTGAGGCGGCTATGAAGAAGCTGGAAGACCGTACCTGGGAGATCAAGCGGGAGCTGGCGGCTTCGATCAAACACCAGGTTCGGCGTATTCCCGTACTGCAATTTCACCTCGATGAAACCCTCGACCAGGTGTACAAGATGGAAGAGTTGTTCAGGAAGATCCATGAGAACGACACCCAAGACCCCCATGCCCCAAAAAACGACGCGTGAATTTTTTGTTTGCCTGGCGCTATTTCCGGTCTAAAAAAACAACCAACGCGATCAATATCATCGCATGGGTAAGTGTGGCGGCCGTGCTGGTGGGCACGGCGTCGCTGATTGTGGTGTTGAGCGTATTCAACGGATTCGAAGACCTGGTGAAGTCGCTGTATGCCACTTACTATACCGACCTGAAGATCGTACCTGCCTCGGGTAAGGTGCTGCAGCTTACAGAAGCGCAGCGCCGGCAGTTGTCTGCCACGCCGGGAATACGCGCTTTTTCGCTGGTGACGGAAGAAAAAGCGCTGATGAAAAACGGTGAGGCGCAGGCCATTGTATATCTCAAGGGAGTTGACAGTGCCTATACCCGGGTAACCACCATCGACCAGGCGGTTAAGACCGGTACCTACGACCTGGGCGACGCGGAAAAGCCGCTGGCGATGCTCGGTGTGGGCGTGGAAAATGTATTGCGGTTGTACAGCGACCGGGAGATACTTCCTCTGACCGTATATGTTCCGCGGCGCGGCGCGGGGGTGGATGTGACCGATCCCATGCAATCGTTGCGGGCAGATAATATATACACCGCCGGCTCGCTGGCCATTCAGCAGGAGTTCGATAACCAGTATGTGATCACCAACCTGGCATTTATGAAATCGCTGATGGATATGTCGGCCGACGAGTTCAGCGCGGTGGAGATCGCCATCGATAAGCCTGGTGATGCCGCCGGGATGCAGCAGCTCTTATCGCGGCAATTGGGCAACCGGTACCGGGTGCTGACGAGGTTCGAGCAGAACCAGAGCCTGTACAGTGTAATGCAACTGGAAAAATGGGTGATCTACTGCCTGTTGTCACTCATACTGGTGGTGGCTGCATTTACCATGATCGGTTCGCTGACCATGCTGGTGCTGGAAAAACAGAAAGACATCCAGGTGCTGCAGGCACTGGGCGCCTCGAAAAAAAGAATACAGTCCATTTTTATCAGCGAAGGCTTTTTGCTGGCGGGCGTTGGCGCCCTGGGCGGCTGCCTGCTGGCCCTGCTGATCGGTTGGGCGCAACTGCGTTTCAAGCTGATCAAATTACAGGGAGACAGTTTTGTGATCGATCATTACCCCGTAAAGTTCATGGGCGGGGATTTCCTGCTGGTGCTGACTACCGTGGTACTGGTTGCTTTTCTGGCCGCATGGATACCGGCGCGCAAGGCGGCGGGTGAGCGGATAGAGCTAAAAAGCTGAGGGATGGGGTTGTTTTTTATGCGGGCCTGTTTCTCGCAGAGCAGGTTTTTTCTCGCAGAGAGGAGCTGTCTGTTTCTCGCAAAGACGCAAAGGAGCCAAGACGCAAAGATGTTGCTTAAAGAGTAAACCTTTGCTTTTAGCCAGAGGGCAGATTTTTTGTTTCTCGCAGGAACTGAGCGGGTACTTCAGCAATATATCTCCGTCTAATGGGCTCGGGGGGCCGCAATATAGACTGTAAACGGCTGTCGTCACGTGTAAATGCAAGTCATTTTCACCGGCGAAAATGTATAACAGCAAGCCGTCATCCCTGATAATAAGTCGCTTTCTCCAGAACAGAATTCGCCCGACAAGAGGTTTTTATCTCTTTGCGTCTTGGCTCCTTTGCGTCTTTGCGAGAAACAGACAGCTCCTCTCTGCGAGAAAAAAAATGCTCTGCGAGAAACGAGCCTGCACACGAATCAAATCTCCCCCTTCAATAATCTCCCAGCGTTTCCGGCAGCTGCGCCAGGGCGCGCGCCAGTTGCTCATCATTGGGTGCAATGCCGTGCCACTCGTGGCTGCCTTCCATGAAATCAACCCCCGCGCCCATAACAGTCTTCATCATGATGACGATGGGTTTGCCGTTTCCGACAAAGGTTTTGGCATGCTCAAGGGCAGCCACCACCTTATCGACGTTATTCCCTTCTTCGAGATGGATTACTTCCCAGCCGAAGGCCTTGAATTTTTCGGGAAGGTTGCCCAGGTTCATCACTTTTACCGTGGGACCGTCGATCTGCTGGCCGTTCCAGTCGATCGTGGCGATCAGGTTATCGACATGGTGGTGAGCGGCGAACATCGCAGCTTCCCAGTTCTGGCCTTCGTCGAGCTCGCCATCGCCGTGCAGCGAATAAACGATGTGGTTATCGTCGTTCAGTTTTTTGGCAAGGGCGGCGCCGATGGCTACGCTCATGCCCTGTCCCAGCGATCCGCTGGCGACCCGAATACCCGGCAGGTGCTCGTGGGTGGCAGGGTGACCCTGCAGGCGGCTGTTCAGCCGGCGGAAGGTAGCCAGTTCGCTGACATCAAAATAGCCGGCACGGGCCAGCGTGGAATAGAATACCGGCGAAATATGGCCATTGGAAAGGAAAAACAGGTCTTCCCCGATACCGTCCATGTTAAACCCGGGATTGCGTTTCATCACCTTGAAATAGAGCGCGGTAAAGAAATCGGTACAACCCAGTGAACCGCCGGGGTGACCACTTGCCACGCCATGAACCATTCTGACGATATCGCGGCGAATCTGCGATGCTATTTCCTGTAAGCTGGCCATATACAAAAATTGTGGGGCAAATCTAATTCATTTCAGATCAGTTGGGGCATTCAAGACTAAAAAGCCGTGCCTCATCGTTTTTGCATACAGTGATATTCGCGGGTACCGGCCCGATGCAGCGATATTCATGGGTGTGGCCTGCCCGGTTTCAGTCATTTACGCTACCTTTGCCGCCATAACGGCGAATGCGCTGGAACGAGTTTTTTATGAAATCACGAAAGCAGCCTACATGTTCGACGTAATTCTTGCGCTCACTATATCGTTTACGGTCACCTTTCTGGCCATACCGGTCATTATACGGGTCGCCGCCCTGAAAAAACTGTATGATATACCCGACGAACGCAAAGTACACCAGGCCCCGGTGCCTGCGCTCGGCGGACTGGGTATTTTCGCCGGCTTTGCTTTCGCTACCCTGCTGATAGCCAATTTCCAGGAAGGAAAAGAGCTGCAGTATTTCCTCGCATCGGCGGTAGTGGTGTTTTACCTGGGACTGAAAGACGATATCGTCATCATTTCACCCATCATGAAGTTTATCGGCCAGGTGCTGGCGGCTTTCGTGGTGGTTTATTACGGCAATCTCCAGATCACTAGTATGGGCGGCTTTCTGGGAATAACTCATCTTCCCGAAACCTTCAGCCTGCTGTTCACTTATCTTACAGTGATCGTTATCATAAACTCCTTTAACCTGATCGACGGCGTTGACGGGCTGGCTGGCAGCCTGGGCCTGCTCTCGACCTCGGTGTTCGGCCTGTATTTTATCAGCGTAGGCGATACGGCCGATGCGGTGCTGGCATTTTCGATGTCGGGCGCCATCCTGGCCTTCCTGATCTTCAATTTCCAGCCGGCGCGGATCTTTATGGGCGATACCGGCTCCCTGCTTATCGGGCTGATCAACGCCATTCTCGTTATCAAATTCATCAATGTGGCCGCTGACCCGGCCACCAGCTTTCCCATCATGGCAGCGCCGGCCGTCGGCTTCAGCATCCTGGTAGTACCGCTTTTCGACACCCTGCGGGTTTTTGCCATCAGAATGTTCCAGCGGCGTTCTCCTTTTTCGCCCGACCGGAACCATATTCACCACCTGTTGCTCGACCTGGGCTTGTCGCACCGCACCATCGCCATTTCATTGCTGTCGCTCAATGCCGCTGCCATTGCCATCGCTTTCCTGCTGAACAAAGCCGGTTGCAACTGGGTCATCGGCACCCTGTCGCTGCTTTTCTTCGGTATTATCGGCGCCCTGTTCTACCTGCGTCGCCAGCGTCCCCGCCTTTTTGTTACGCCGGCCAGCCAGTTGAAGGCATCTGACCCGCATGCCAGGATCGTTCCGCTTACGGAAGACGCTGTTTTACAACAGAAATAGTTTCATTTTTTTTAGTTTTGCGCGATTAATCATTATAAAATGGCAGAAGAAGTATCGTTGATTCTGGAGGATGCTGCCGATGGGATGAAAAAAGCCATCAGCCATCTTGAGCAGGAGTTGATAAAAATCAGGGCAGGAAAAGCAAACCCGCAAATGCTCGACGGCATTTCGGTCGACTATTACGGCAGCGCCACCCCCATCAGCCAGGTGGCTAATATTGCGGCCATCGACGCCCGCACTATTACCGTTCAACCCTGGGAGAAAAACATGCTCCAGCCGATTGAAAGAGCCATCATCAATTCCAATATCGGGATCAACCCGCAAAACGACGGGATTATCATCCGCATGTTCCTGCCACCGATGACCGAAGAACGCCGGAAAGAGCTGGTGAAAAGATGCAATGCCGAAGGCGAGCAGGCCAAAGTGGCGGTCCGCAGCATTCGGCGGGACGCGATCGAACAGATCAAAAAGCTGCAGAAAGAAGGCCTGAGTGAAGATGCCGGTAAAGATGCGGAGAACGAGGCGCAGGGAATCACCGACCGCAATATCGCACTGGTAGAGAAACTGCTGGCTGCCAAGGAAAAAGAAATCATGTCGGTATAAGACATACTAAACAATTGCATAATACCCAGAGGCCTGTTATCCAGCCGTTAATTTGGATTGCCGGCCGCTCATAAAGGCAAATTGTCGTAGTATTGCCTCAACTAAACAACTACCAACATGGCATTTTTATCTGACTTCAAAGCATTTGCCACCAAAGGCAACCTGGTTGATGTAGCCATCGGTTTCCTGATGGGTACTGCGTTCACCAAATTGGTGGGTTCTTTCACCGAAGGATTAGTAGCGCCTATCCTGGGGCTGCTGACTGGCGGGAAAGATTTTTCGAAGCTCACATACACCCTGAAGGGAGCGGAACTCGACGCCAATAACGCCGTAGTTGCGGAAGCCATCACTTTCAAATATGGCCTCTTCCTGACCAATGTGCTCGACTTCGTGATCGTGGCCCTGGTGTGCTATCTCTTTATCAAAGCGGTTCTTCGCAAAGATCCCAATGCTGCTCCGGCGCCTTCCGCCACTGAAAAATTGCTGGCTGAGATCAGAGATGAGCTAAAGAATAAATAAGCCCGACGATTGCTGCCCTTTTGAACACAAAAACGATCGTATGACAAGAATCAAGGAAATTCTAACCTATGCAATGCTGGCCGCTGCGCCCTTGTTTACACTGGCGCAGGACCAGACCATTTCTAACATCAAATCGGAACGCGAGCGAACCTCGGTCGACGACACCACCATCAAGTACAATTCCCGCGGCTGGCGTCATGGCGGCGTGTTTTCGCTGAACTTCGCCCAGGGTAATAGTGCCAACTGGGCGGCAGGCGCCGAGAAATCTTCGTTTTCGGTAGCCGGTTTCGCTACCCTGTTCGCCAACCAGAAAAGGGGCGCCTTTTTCTGGAACAACAGCCTCGACCTGGGGTATGCCATGCAGCGCACCAGCTCGCTGGGTACCCGTAAAACCGATGACAAGCTCGATTTTTACAGCAAGGTCGGCAAAGACCTGAGTGCAAAATGGGCGGTTGCCGGGGTGCTGAACCTGCGTACGCAGATGACCGACGGGTATGACTACGATTACCTGAACAAAGGACTGAGGCGTCGTATTTCCGGCCTCTTTGCCCCGGCCTACCTGCTGGTATCGCCCGGTATCGAGTGGAAGCCTACGTCTTATTTCAATGTGCTGTTCTCGCCGATCTCTGCCCGTTGGGTAATTGTATCGAACGATCCCTACAGCTATTATTTTGCCGGTGGCGTTGATCCTTCCACCCTTGTGCCCGAAACACCGCTGGCCGTGAATTACGGGGTCAACCCGGGCCGTAAAGTGGCTTTCCAGGCAGGCGCCTACCTGTCGGCGAATTTCATGAAAGAGGTGGTGAAGAACGTTACCTATAAATCACGTCTCGACCTGTTCTCCAATTACCTGGGCTCGCGCGATCCGCTCACTGATGTGAAAGTGTCGGCCAAGCCGCAGAACATCGACGTGTTCTGGACCAATGCCATCGTCATGAAAGTGAACAAATGGCTCGGCGTTACCTATAACCTCGACCTGATTTACGACGATGACGTGAAGCAGTTCGGTCCGAACGAAAATTCGCCCGGTACCCAGGTCCGTTCACTGCTGGGCGTTGGTATCACTGCCAAATTCTAGTCATCCCGAACGAATCCTGTATTTTCGCGCCATGGCGGCGAACCAGATAAGTTATCAGATAAGGCTCCCTCAATTTGAGGGGCCTTT
>JBDHYM010000106.1:0-10558 GCA_039811405.1 Flavihumibacter sp.
ATATCTTCAATAACCGGTACATGCGCTGGAATCAATATGAAACCTATGGGTTCCAGGTGCTGGGTGGTGTTATTTTCCGGCTGTAAGCGACAATAATATATCTTAGCGCGCATGGAGGTTTTGAACCATTATCTTTTTCAGCACCGGTTTATCAGCATTCCCGGTATGGGTACCCTGTATATGGACCGGGTACCTGCGAGAACAGATTTTGTAAACCGCCAGTTACTGGCGCCTGGTTTTGCTTTCCGCTTCGATAAATATTTTGATGCGCCCGATAAGGAGTTCTTTACCTACTTGTCGTCGAGGATGCAATTGCCCGATTTCGAAGCCATTCGCTGGTACAACGAATATGCTTATGGGTTGCGGGCAAAGATCAGGGCCAGGGAGCACGCTGTTTGGGAGGGGTTGGGCAGCTTTCATGCCGATGACAACGGAGACATTTTTTTCGAAGCTTTTCCGCAGGCGCTCCCGTCGAAAAAACCGGTGCCCGCCATACGGGTGATACGTGCACAGGCCGGGCATGCCGTACTGGTGGGAGACCAGGAGCGGAGTAGCAGCGAAATGCCCGAACTGCTGGAAGAAAGCGTGCACGTGGAAAAAGCTTCGTGGTGGACCTGGGCGATTATCATCGCCGCCATCGCGGCCTGCATTTGTTTTTACCAGTTCTACCGTTATGGTTTCCGGCTATCGTCGACCGGTAACTCGCAATCAGTGCCCGTAGTTCAGATGCCGGCCACCAATACCAACAAATAAGTTTTCGGCTATCCATGTCGGTTATACATTACAACTCCTGCCCGGTATGTTTTTCACAGCAGATCCATCCTGTAGCAGAGATCAGGGACTATTCTGTTTCTGGGGAGGTGTTTTCTGTCTGGGAGTGCACAGACTGCCGGTTGCGTTTTACGCAGGATGTTCCCGACGCGAATGACATTGTTCCTTATTACCGGTCGGAGGCTTATATTTCGCATACCGATACGTCGGCTGGTTTCATCAACCGGTTGTACCACCGCGTTCGGCGAATCACCCTGCGCCAGAAGAGACGGCTGGTACAGCAGCAAACAGGCAGGAGAACCGGGCGCCTGCTTGATATCGGCGCCGGTACCGGCGCCTTTGCCCACGAGATGCAACAGGCCGGCTGGGCGGTTACCGGCCTCGAGCCCGATGAAGGAGCCAGGACCCTGGCCCTTAAAAATTACAGCCTCCACCTGCGGCCCTCGATCGAGATTTACCAGCTTCCGCCCGCCGGGTTTGATGCTATTACACTCTGGCATGTGTTAGAGCATGTGCATGATCTGCAAGGCTATGCGGAACGATTTGCCCGCCTGCTGGCGCCCGGCGGCAAGCTTTTCCTTGCATTGCCCAATTACCTGTCGTATGATGCCGAAAAGTACGGCGGCGCCTGGGCCGCTTACGATGTACCCAGGCATCTCTATCATTTTTCTCCTTTGTCGGTGGAGAAACTGCTTGGTATGCATGGGCTACGGGTGGAAGACAGCAGGGCCATGTGGTTCGATCCTTTTTACATCAGCATGCTGAGTGAACATTATAAGAATGGGAAGGCCGGTCATTTTTCGGCTTTCCTGGCTGGCCTGCGGTCTGACATCAGTGCTGCCGCTTCGGTAAAAAAAGCAAGCTCCATCATTTATACAGCCGGGCGGTCTTAAATCTTAGTTGGCCGTAAGCGCTATCTCGTACAACTGCGGCCAGAGCTTGCCGGTTACATACAGCTTGCGGGTAGAAGGGTCGAATGCGATACCGTTTAATACGGCATCGTTGTTTTTGTATTTGTCCTGCTGCATGTTTTCATTGCTGTTGGCGGCCAGTATGCCTTCAAGGTTCAGGATACCCACTACCTGGCCATTCGACGGATCGATCTTGTAGATATAATTGTACTGGTAGCGGTTGGCATAAATATAACCGTCGATGTATTCCAGCTCGTTGAGGTTATTAACCGGTCCGTTATTATCGCTTACGCTTACGATCCGTTGCGTGGAAAAATTTGCGGTGTCGAGAAAGTAGAGGTTACTGGAACCGTCTGATACGATGAGACTGGTACTGTCGGTCGTAAGCCCCCAGCCGTCGGTTTTAAGGGGAAATTCGCTCAGGCGTTTGAGTGTTTTGGCGTCGTATACGAATCCCTTATTGCTCTGCCAGGTCAGTTGATAGAATTTGCCGTTCAGCGGCGTTATTCCTTCCCCGAAATAAGTGGTGTCGAGAAACGATTGCTGCAGAGGTTTCCCGGTGGCAAGGTCAATTTTACCGATGAAAGATTTATAGGGACTGTATACCGGGCTGCCCGTGCCTTCATATAGCTGTCCATCGAGAAAAACGAGTCCCTGGGTGTACGAAGTGCTGTCGTGCGGATACACTTTCACCACCTTATACCCCAGGTCTTTGGGCACGGGGATGCCGGTGGCTATGCCGGTACTGCTGCCCGCGGGCGCGTCGGTATTGTTACAGGCGAGGGCTGCCACCAGCAGCATACAACCTCCGATATAAGAAAGATGCTTCATGTTGAATGATTGCCGCAAAAGTAAGAAACGAGGCAAAACAACCCGGAACCAGGCTTTGAAATAGTGTTAAAAAGAAGTTTCCCACCCGTCAGGTGCCACCCGTCGGGTACTACCCGACGGGTGGCACCTGACGGGTGGGGACAGGGGCACAAAAAAGCGGGCACTTTCGGAAAAGTACCCGCTGAAGAATATGGACGACTCCTGTTTACAGGTGAATCGCTTCGCCGTAAGCCACTTCAATGGCGTCTTTCACGCTTTCGCTGATCGTCGGGTGGGGGTGGATGGCATTCAATACCTCGTGGTAAGTGGTTTCCAGCTTGCGGCCCAGCACGGTTTCGGCAATGATTTCCGTTACATTGTAACCGATCATGTGCGTACCCAGCCATTCGCCGTATTTGGCATCGAAAATCACTTTCACGAAGCCTTCAGTCGCACCGGCAGCAGAAGCCTTGCCCGATGCGCTAAGGGGAAACTTGCCCACCTTGATTTCATAACCTGCTTCCTTAGCCGCTTTTTCGGTGTAACCCACAGAAGCGATCTCGGGTGTGCAGTAGGTACATCCCGGCACATTGTTGTAATCGAGGGCTTCGGGCTGGTGGTTGTATTTCTTTTCGGCGTAGGCGATGCTTTCGATGCAAATAATGCCTTCCTTAGATGCTACGTGCGCCAGGGCCTGGCCTGGCACGCAGTCGCCGATGGCATAAATACCCGGCACATTTGTTTTATAGAATTTATCAACGACGATCTTGCCTTTTTCCGTTTTGATGCCGTTTTCTTCGAGGCCGATGCCTTCGATATTGGCAGCAACGCCCACGGCGCTTAACAGCACGTCGGCTTCGAGGGTAACTTCTCCGCTGGCGGTTTTCACTTTCGCTTTCACGCCATTGCCGCTGGTATCAACGCTTTCGACATTGGCATTGGTCATGATTTCGATGCCCTGCTTCTTGTATTGTTTTTCGAGCTCTTTGGAGATATCGTCGTCTTCAACGGGCACCACTTTCGGCATGAACTCAACGATGGTTACCTTGGAACCCATGGCATTGTAAAAATAGGCGAACTCCACGCCGATGGCGCCGCTGCCCACCACGATCATGGATTTGGGCAACTGGGGCAATACCATCGCTTCCCGGTAGCCGATCACTTTTTTGCCATCCTGCTTCAGCGCGGGCAATTCGCGGCTGCGGCCGCCGGTGGCGATTACGATGTGTTTGGCTTCTACGGTTTCCTTGCTGCCGTCGGCTTTGCTCACTTCCACCTGGCCTTTGGCTTTGACCTTACCGAAGCCCATGATCACGTCGATCTTGTTCTTCTTCAGCAGGAACTGAACGCCTTTGCTCATTTTATCGGCCACACCGCGGCTGCGTTTTACCACGGCGTCGAAATTGGGCGACCCCGACGCTTCGATACCATAGTTCTGGGCGTGCTTGATATATTCCATCACCTGGGCGCTCTTCAGCAGGGCCTTGGTGGGAATACATCCCCAGTTCAGGCAGATGCCGCCGAGGCTTTCTTTTTCTACAATAGCTGTTTTGAACCCGAGCTGAGCGGCGCGGATGGCGGCCACATAACCACCGGGACCACTGCCAATCACCAAAACATCGTATGCCATATTGTTCGTTTTAGAATGTGTATAGTTCAGTTTACGAGCGACGAATCTACTTCAGTGTACCGACATAGCCAAACGGGTCAGCGGTTGGCGTCATTCATCCGGATGCGGCGCCCTTTATAGGTTTTTCCGTCGATCGATTTGATCATTTTGGAGGCGGCATTCTTGTCGATCTCGATCCAGCTATTCATTTCCTTCATATCGATGCGGCCCAGCACCTCTTTGCGCAGGTCGCTCATATCGAGAATGAACTGCAGGAAGCTGGCTTTGTAAAAGCCGTCTTTGGTACCCAGGTTTACGAACAGCTTGGTCAGGTTGCCCGCCGCCGGGGCCTCGAAGCGGGTGGTGCGGGCGTCGCCGCGACGACCCTGGTCGCGCGCGCCGGCATCGCGCAGGGAGGTGCGGGCGCGACGATCATCGCGCAGGTTCAGGTCTTCTGCATTTTCATAATATTTCAGGAAACGGTCGAATTCGGTGGCCACCACTTTCTGCAATATCTCTTCCTTGCTTACCTCGGCAAATTTTTCCATCAGGGTAGGCACATAGGCCTCGTACTGGCCATGGCTTATATCGGTTTGCAGCAGGCGATCCATGAACGAGAAGAACTGCTTGCGGCAAACATCTTTCCCGCTGGGGATTTCCAGCCGGTTGAAAGGCGATTGTACCATTTTTTCTATCTGCCGCAGACGGAACAGCTCACGGCTATGCACAATCGACATGCAGATGCCGGTATTGCCGGCCCGGCCGGTACGGCCGCTGCGGTGCGTGTACACCTCAATATCATCGGGCAGTTCATAATTGATGACGTGGGTGATACCGGTTACGTCTATGCCGCGGGCCGCCACGTCGGTCGCAATCAGCAACTGCAAGGTCTTATCGCGGAACTGTCCCATTACCTTATCGCGCTGTCCCTGGGTAAGGTCTCCGTGCAGGGCGTCGATATCGTATCCTTCACGGGTGAGCTTCTCCGCTATCTCCTGCGCGTCGGCCTTGGTACGGGTAAAGATGATGCCATACATGCCGGGGTTGAAATCGATCAGCCGCTTCAGGGTTTCATAACGGTTCTGCGCAGCGGTAACATAGTACTGGTGATCAATGTTTTTGTTAGCCGTGTTCACTTTACCCACTTGCACCTCTTTGGGCTCGTTCATGTATTTCTTGCTCACGCGGCGGATCTCCGGCGGCATGGTGGCGCTGAACAGCCAGGTGCTTTCCCGGTTGGGAGTATTCTTGAGAATGAATTCGATATCGTCCTGGAAACCCATGTTCAGCATTTCATCGGCTTCATCGAGCACCACATATTTGATTTGCTCCAGGTTCACCGCCTTGCGTTCGATCAGGTCGATGAGCCGCCCCGGTGTGGCTACCACCACCTGTACGCCCCGCTTGATGTCGCGGATCTGGGCGCTGATGGACGTGCCGCCATATACCGCGACCAGGTGAACGCCGGTCATGAATTTCTTGAACAGCTCCATTTCGTTCACGATCTGGATACAGAGCTCACGGGTGGGGCATACGATGAGGGCCTGGGGGTATTTATCGCTGCTGCTGATAAGTTGTAAAAGAGGGAGGCCGAAGGCAGCGGTTTTACCCGTGCCCGTTTGTGCGAGGCCGATCAGGTCGGTAGTACCGGCCAGCAGCACCGGGATCGCTTTTTCCTGAATGCTGGTGGGGGTAACAAACCCAAGTGCCGATGTTGCTTTTACCAATCTCTCGTCTAAACCAAGCGCTTCGAAAGTAATCATGTGAAAAATTTGCGCAAAGGTAGGATATTGCGGCCATGAAACTGGATATTCTGGCCATTGGCGTACACCCCGACGACGTGGAGCTCGGCTGTTCGGGTACGATCATCAACGAAGTTAAAAAAGGGAAAAAAGCAGGCATTATCGATCTTACCCAGGGAGAACTGGGCACCCGCGGTACCGTTGAAACCCGTTACCGGGAAGCCGCCGCTGCTGCCGCGATCATGGGTGTATCGGTACGTGAGAACCTGAAAATGCGCGACGGCTTCTTTGCCAACGACGAGCAGCACCAGTTGCAGCTCATCCGCGCCATCCGTAAATACCAGCCCGACATTATATTGGGCAATGCGCTGGAAGACCGCCATCCCGACCATGGCCGGGCGGGCAAGCTGATTGAAGAAGCGGCTTTTCTCGCCGGACTGGCAAAAATTGAAACCCACGACGAAGCCGGGGTGCTGCAGCCCAAGTGGCGGCCGAGGTACGTGCTGCAATACATACAGGACCGGCTGCACGAACCCGACCTGGTAATCGATATCAGCGATGTATTTGAGCAAAAAATGCAGTCGGTGGAGGCATACGCCACCCAGTTCTTTTCCCCGGCGGCCGAGGCGGGCGGTCCGCAGACCTATATATCCACCCCCGATTTCCGGGAAGCCATCGTGGCGCGGGCGCGGCTCATGGGAAAAAGGATCGGGGTCAAATACGCGGAAGGGTTCCGCTCGCAGAAGTCGATCGGCCTCAGCACGCTTGGTTCGCTGGTTTTGATCGAAACCTGACGTTAATTTTACCGTTTCGACTGACCAGGATCATAAGCCGGGCCAATTATTTCAGTACCTTTGCGTATCTGAAAACAGACCTATTCGAATCGCATGGCTACACCTAAATTTGCACAATCGGCACAATCGTTTCATGCCGAGCTGAAAAAAAGGATCAATAATTATTTCGAAGAGAAGGGAAAGGCGACCACCGGGAACCTGACGTTGTACACCAAGGCGGTGATATTGCTTGTTGCCTTCATATTCGTGTACGTGCACCTGGTGTTCTTCACCCCGAACTACTGGGTCGCCGCTTTTGAATGCATTTTGCTGGGTGGCATCGTGGCCGCTATCGGCTTTAACATCATGCACGACGGCGCACACGGCAGCTTCAGCAAGTACAAATGGGTGAATGTAATAGCCGCTTTTTCCCTGAACATCCTGGGCGGCAGCAGCTTCATGTGGAATGTGAAGCACAATGTGATCCACCACGCGTATACCAATGTTGACGGTATGGACGATGATATCGACATTCAGCCCTGGATGCGCATGAGCACCACACAGAAAAAATACCGGCTGCACAAATACCAGCACCTGTATTTCTGGTTCCTCTATTCGCTGCTGTACATCATGTGGATCTTCGTGCTCGACTATACCAAGTATTTCACCAGCCGTATCGGCGCCATGCCCCTGAAAAAAATGCATTTCTGGGATCATGTGAATTTCTGGGCCTTCAAGCTGCTGAACCTTTTCCTCTATGTTGGCCTGCCGATCTATATGCTGGGCTTCGTTCCCTGGCTGATCGGTTTCATCATCTTCACCACTTTTGCGGGCTTCGTGCTCAGTATTGTATTCCAACTGGCACATACCGTAGAGCATACCTCCTTCCCGATGCCCGACCCGGTAAGCAATAAGCTGGAAGACGAATGGGCCATTCATCAACTCAAAACGACCGCCAATTTCGCGACCGGCAACAAACTCGTTTGCTGGCTGGTGGGCGGACTCAATTTCCAGGTCGAACACCACCTGTTCCCCAAAATATCGCACGTGCATTACCCGGCCATCAGCAAGATCATCCGGAAAGCCTGCGAAGAATATGGCATTCCCTATATTGAATATGCGAAAACGCGGCAAGCGATTGCCTCGCATGTGTCGTTCCTCAAACAAATGGGCAGGGCCTGATAAATAACCGTCACTACAATATGTCTATTGTCCGGGTTGGATTGGTGCAGATGACCTGCAGCGCATCCAAAGAAGAGAATTTGAATAAGGCCATTGCCAAAGTGCGCGAAGCGGCCGCTAAAGGCGCGCAGATCGTATGCCTGCAGGAGCTGTTCACCTCGCTGTATTTCTGCGATGTGGAAGACTATGCCAATTTTGAGCTGGCTGAAACCATTCCGGGACCCTCGACCGATGTTTTATCGGCCGTAGCCAAAGAGTTGGGGGTGGTCATCATCGCTTCCCTGTTCGAACGCCGCGCGCAGGGACTATACCACAATACGACGGCAGTGATCGATGCCGACGGCGCTTACCTCGGCAAGTACCGCAAAATGCATATCCCCGACGATCCCGCTTATTACGAGAAATTCTATTTCACGCCCGGCGATCTTGGCTATAAGGTGTTCAAAACCCGGTTCGCCACTTTCGGTGTGCTGATCTGCTGGGACCAGTGGTACCCTGAAGCAGCCCGTATCACGGCCCTGATGGGTGCAGAAATATTGTTCTATCCCACGGCCATCGGCTGGGCCACTTCGCAAGATGAAGCCACCAACGACGAGCAGTACAATGCCTGGCAGACCATCCAGCGCTCGCACTCGGTGGCCAACGGCATTCCTGTAGTAAGCGTAAACCGGGTTGGCTATGAGCAGGAAGGCAGCATGAAATTTTGGGGCGGGTCTTTTGTTACCAACGCCTTTGGCCGGCTGCTGTACAAGGCTTCGCACGAACAGGAAGAGGTTGCGGTGATAGACATTAACCTGAAGAAGGCCGATACCTACCGTACGCACTGGCCTTTCCTGCGCGACCGCCGCATCGATTCTTACCAGCCCATCACCAAAAGATTCATCGACGAATGAGCACACCCAGGGCGCAGGGATATTATTTCCCTGCTGAGTTTGCGGCTCATGATGCCACCTGGTTGAGCTGGCCACACAAGGAAGCGTCGTGGCCCGGAAAAATCGATTCCATTTTCCCCTATTATGCGCAATTCATTCGTGTTCTGTCGCTAACGGAGCGTGTATGCATCAACGTTAGAGATGAGGCGATGAAGCAGTTTGCGCTCGGTCATATCGAAAAAGCCGGCGCTGTGGCCGGTAAGGTCGAATTCTATTTTCACCCTACCAACGATGCCTGGTGCCGCGACCATGGTCCGGCTTTTCTGATCAGGCCCGGCGCCGAAGCACCCAAAGCAGTGGTCGACTGGGGCTACAACGCGTGGGGCGGCAAGTACCCGCCTTTCGATCTGGACGACGATATTCCCACGAAAGTGGCGAACCGCTTCGACCTGCCTGTTTATTACCCGGGGATTGTGATGGAAGGCGGGTCGGTCGAGTTCAACGGTGCCGGTACGGTGCTGACCTCCACCTCCTGCCTGCTGAACCCGAACCGCAATCCTGGTTTGAACCAGGCGCAGATCGAACAGTATCTCTGCGACTACTATGGTATGGAGCAGGTGTTGTGGATCGACGAAGGTATCGTGGGAGATGATACCGACGGTCATATCGACGATACCGTTCGCTTTGTGAACGAAGACACCGTACTGGCGGTGGTAGAGCCTGATAAAAGCGATGAGAACCATGCGCTGCTGGAACACAATCTTTCGCAACTGAAAAAGCTCCGGCTGTTAAACGGAAAGCCCCTGAATATCGTGGAACTGCCCATGCCCGATGCCGTGGTGTGGGATGACCAGCGGCTGCCGGCCTCTTATGCCAATTTTTATATTTCGAACGGGCATGTAATAGTCCCTACTTTTCGTTCGGCCAAAGACGACCAGGCATTGCGCATCATCCAGCAATGCTTTCCCGCCCGCGAAGTGGTGGGTATCGATTCCACTGAAATCATCTGGGGACTGGGCAGCTTTCATTGCCTGAGCCAGCAGGAGCCTTCCGTATAAACCGGGTAAAACGTTTATATACCCATCGCGCCCTTCAGGTAAGCTGACAGCCGCAGGCTGAGTGCTACCAGCGATAAGGTGGGATTGGCGGCGCCCGAGGTAGGGAAGCACGACGAGCCGGCGCAGTAGAGGTTTTTCATGCCATGCACCCGGCAATTGCGGTCAACCACGCTGGTTCTGGGGTCGTTGCCCATGCGGGTGGTGCCCATGTGATGCCAGCCACCGCTGGTGCCTTCCGACCAACTGTTGTTATTGGGGTCTTCCAGGAACCGGAATACCTTGACCCTTCCCTTGCCTTCGGCGCCCAATTGCTGACCGATCAGTTCGTGCGCGCGACGAATGCTCCTTTTATCGATCTCGCTCAGTTGCCAGTGAAGGGAAGCCAGGGGCACACCCATCGCGTCTTTTTTCGTATCCAGGAAAACCCGCGATTCGCGGTTGGGCGCCGATTCGAAGCGGCTGAACATACTGAATGCCATGCGGTAATTCTTCTTGAACCGCTTCAGTATTTTATTTTCTTCGGCATTTTTATTTTCCTCCTGTACGGTTTCGATGTTCTTGCGCGGATCGTCGCTCGACCATGATTGATTGTGCGCGCGCAGGCTGTTGGCTACGTTGAGCGGACTCAGTGAAACCGTGCCGTTGGTGATGCCGAATTTTTGCTGGATAGCGGGTCTCACGGCGATTTCCGCGCGGGCTTCCATATTCAGCATATACATTGCGAGATCATTTGGCTCCGTCAGCCACAATTCACCCGAGCGAACTTCGATGTGCTCCATAAAATAACGGCCCACCACATCGTATTGATTGCCAAGTCCGCGGCTTTGCTG
>JBDHYM010000107.1:0-10491 GCA_039811405.1 Flavihumibacter sp.
AGCACCCATGCAGCGGCCAAATACCTGAAAGACCTGTTTAAAACCTATGGCGACTGGCTGCTGGTGATCGCCGCCTACAATGGCGGGCCCGGCGCCGTGCAGCGCGCCATCGCCAAAAGCGGGAGCCGGAATTTCTGGGACCTGCAATATTACCTGCCGGCCGAAACCCGTACGCACGTAAAGAAATTCATCGGAACACATTATATCTTCGAAGGCCAGGGTGGCTTGACTACTCTTACCAAGGCCGAGACCAAAGAGCATTACGGCCAGCAACTGTACGCTTACACCCGCAACCTTACCCACGAAGAAACCAGCAATGCCCTGGAGCAGCAGGTTTCGGGTAAATACCAATCGGTGATCATTGCCAAACACATCGGTATGTCGCCCGAAGATTTCAGCCGTTATAACCCCGATTTCGACAACCTGGTGTCGAAGGCCCAAAGCAAAGGGTATAAGATGAAATTACCCAAAGAGAAAATGGACATGTTCAATGCCAGCAAATACGCCATTTTGCAGGAATCGGTTGACATGCTGCTCAACGGTGCTTCCATTTCAACCTTGTAAGTCACTGCCGGGCACCGGCCACAGGCTCCTGATAGCGGCCGCTTTCAACAGGCACTCGTCGTATTCATACAGTGCATCGGCATAGCCGGTAATGCCCGATCCTACCAGGTAACCCAGGTAGCCGCTCTCGCGGTTGTACTGTAGGGAGCGGATCACCACGTTGAAGTCGGCCCCTCCTTCAGGGTCTACATACCCGATGGAGCCCGAAAAAATACCCCGGCCAGTGGTTTCATACCGGCTTATCAGCTCCAGTACTCTTTTTTTCGGGGCGCCCGTCATTGAACCCATCGGGAAGCTGGCGGCCACTACATCGGTCCAGCCCTTTCCCGCCTGCAACTCGCCCGTAATCGTCGATACCATCTGGTGCACCCGCGGAAAAGGATACACGCCGAACAGCTCTTCCACCTGCACCGTACCGGCCCGGCATACCCGGCTGAGGTCATTCCGCACCAGGTCAACCACCATCACGTTCTCTGCCTGCTCTTTAGGGTCTTCACGAAGCCGCCGGGCGCTGCCAAGGTCGTCGGCCGCATCTGGATGGCGCGATGCCGTACCTTTCATGGGTTCGGCCCAAACCCGGCCATCGGCCAGCCGGAAGTAGCGCTCGGGACTGGCGCATAGGCAATAGCTGTCGTTCAATTTATAATAGGCCGAGAAAGGCGTGGGCGATAACTCTCCCAGGCGGTGAAAAACGGCCACGGGATCGGCAATCACCTCTTTTGCCGCGAACGCCTGGCAAAAATTGATCTCGTAGCAATCACCGCGGCGGATATGCGCCTGCAGGGCTTTTATGATCCGGATATAGTCTTCGCGGCTGTACTGCGCTTTGAACCGGGGCGCCGCCCCCATACCGGCCGGGATGCCTGCCGGCTGGCTGGTTATTTGCTGCAGCACCTGGCCGGCGGCCAGCGAATAGCTGCTGACCAGCAACTCCCCCGGGCGTAGCAGCAGCAGGTGCTCGGGCACAAAAAAATACCCGTCGGGAAAGCCGGCGGCATCGGCAAAGCGATTGGTTACACCCATGCAATCGTACTGCAGGCCAAAACCCAGGTGGCCGAAAAGCCAGTCGTTCGTATGTGCCGCAAAAGCATGGAGCAGCGGCAGCGCATGGCCGGCCGTTAGCCGGATCCACCGCCAGGCGCCAGCGGCGAGCAGGCATTCGTAAGTGTGGGAGCCGGCCTGGTAGTGGTGATTATCCATAAAACAGCAAATGTTGAACTGGTTGCCCCAGCTCAACATTTGCTGTTTTATCGTGCCATCGGTAACCGGCAGTGCGTATCGGGTAAAAGACCGCAACGGCGCCGTATTAAGCCCGGCCATTAAAAATCGTCGTCTTCATCGTCGTAGCCGGAATCGTTGAAGAGATCCATGTCTTTGAACTCATCGTCCAATCCCAGGTCATCATCATCGTCTTTGGCTGGTTTCTTGCTACCGCCGCTGCCGCTCGATTTTTTCGACTTGGATTTGGGCATGTCGAATTCTTCAAAATCCGGGTCCCAGTTATCGTCCTCTTCTACTTTTTCCCAATCATCGTCTTCTTCGGGCAGATCGTCGTCGTCTTCATCGTCGTCTTTCGCGGCGCGGCCTTTTTTTGTTTTAGGCGTTTCTTCCTCTTCGTCAAAATCATCGTCATCGTCGTCCTCTTTCTTTTTAGGAGACGCTTTCGTTTTCTTTTCTGACGCTTCTGCCTTACCTGCAGCTTTCTGGGTAGTCTTTTTTTCCTTTTCTGGTTTTGATGCCATAACGCAAAGGGGATTACGTTGTAAAATTTCGGTGTTCTTTTTAAATAGCCAAATTTTTAAAAAGGATTTTTTGGCGAAAATTTTCTTACACGGTGATGATCTGGTCGCGGCCGGGGCCATTGGAAATATGCGACACTTTCACCCCGGTGTAATCATTGATATAATCTACATACTCTTTCATGTTGGCCGGCAGGGCGGCATAGCTCGTGAGCGTGCTTGTATCGCAGTTCCAGCCCCGGAGCGACTGCAGCACCGGCTGTATCTGGTGGCGGGTCATCTGGAAAGGAATGTATTCCGATGCCGCACCATCCACTTCGTACCCGGTACACACTTTCAGCTCTTTGAATTTGTCGAGCACATCGGCCTTGGTCATAATCACCTTGGTAACGCCATTGATCATGCAGGCGTATTTCAGCGCCACGAGATCAATCCATCCGCAGCGGCGCGGCCGGCCGGTGGTGGCGCCGAATTCATTGCCCAGCTTCCGCAGCTCTTCGCCGGTGGCATCTTCCAGTTCAGTAGGGAACGGCCCGCTGCCGACCCGGGTGCAATATGCCTTGGTAACGCCCATTACTTCACGAATTTTTTGCGGCGCCACGCCGAGACCGTTACATACGCCCGAGGTAGTGGTATTGGACGAAGTCACGAAAGGAAAGGTGCCGAAATCGATATCGAGCATACTACCCTGTGCGCCCTCGGCCAGCACTTTTTTACCGGCGGCGATTTTTTCATTGATGAAATATTCGCCATTCACGATGTTCAGGCTGCGCAGAAATTCAATGGCTTCGAAAAATTCTTCTTCCCAGGCGCTGATGTCTTCCTGGAAATTGAAATTGTCGAGCAGCCGCTGGTGCTTCAGGCGAAGCCTGATATAAGAAGTGGTAAAAGATTTGTCGAGCAGGTCGCCCACGCGCAGGCCGTTGCGGCCGGTTTTATCCATATAGGCCGGTCCGATGCCTTTGAGCGTGGAGCCGATCTTGTCGGTGCCTTTCTGCAGCTCCGACGCTTTATCGAGCGCGCGGTGCGTAGGCAGGATGATATGCGTACGGTGGGAAATAAACAGGTTCTTTTTTACGTCAACGCCGAATTCGGCCACTTTCGCGCATTCCTTTTGCAGGGTAACAGGATCCAGCACCACCCCGTTCCCGATCAGGTTTTGGGTATTCGGGTGAAAGGCCCCCGACGGTATCTGGTGCAGTACTACCTTTTTACCGTTCACATACAGGGTATGCCCCGCATTGGGCCCGCCCTGGAAGCGCGCGATGATATCATAATTCGGCGCAAAATAATCGACTATTTTTCCTTTGCCTTCGTCGCCCCATTGAAGACCTAATATTGCATCTACCATGACTTTTTTTTAATACCTGCGGGAAAAGCAGGCAGCAAAAATAGGTGTATAGCGAACAAATAAAAAACAGGATTATTCGGTATCGAACCGGTCCACCGAATGGATGCCGCTCAGTTGTTTCAGCCGCAACACCAGTTCATCGAGCTCTTCCTTGTCGTGCACAAACACTTTAATGGAACCTTTGAATATCCCTTCATTGGCTTCGATCGACAATGCGCTGATATTGATGCGCATATCGCCCGAAATCAGGTTCGTTATCTTATTGATGACGCCCACATCGTCGAGCCCGATGATCTCGATGCCCGTGAGGAACGATATTTCCTTGTTCTTGGCCCATTTGGTCTTTACCACCCGGTGCCCGTAGTTGGCCAGCAGCTTCGATGCGTTGGGGCAGTTGGTGCGGTGGATGGTCAGTCCCTTACCCGTAGTAACAAATCCGAATACGTCGTCGCCGGGAATCGGCTTGCAGCAATTGGCCAGGTTGTACATGATCCGGTCGCTGCTTTCGCCGAAAATAATCAGCTCGGTGTCTTTTTTGGGCAGATCGGCGGCCGTGATCTCGGGCTTGTTCTCCACCGACTTTACCGGTTTGGGCGGTTCCAGCCGGTCACCCAGCACCTGGAAGTCCTTCAGTTCTTTGAGGTCGATGTTCTTGGTGGCGATCCGGTAAAAAAGATCGAGCGGCGACTGCACCTTGTAGAAATCCACCAACGTATCGATATTGCCCGAATGAAAACCCGCGCCGACACTTTCCATTTTGCGTTGCAGCAGGTATTTTCCGTCTTCGGCGATCTTGCGCTTTTCTTCTTTCAGCGCGTCTTTGATCTTGGTTTTGGCCTTGGCGGTCACCACGAAATTCAGCCAGTCTTCGGTGGGCTTCTGCTTGTTCGAGGTAATGATCTCCACCTGGTCGCCGCTGCGCAGCTTGTGACTGAGCGGCACCAGCTTGTGGTTCACTTTGGCGCCGATACAACGCGCGCCAACGGCCGAGTGAATGGCAAAGGCGAAGTCGAGCGAAGTAGAGCCTACCGGCAGCATTTTCACATCGCCTTTGGGCGTATACACGTATATCTCTTCTGCTAAAAACGAGGTTTTGAAATCGAGCAGGAAATCGACCGAGTCGGAATCTTCCGTCTGCAGCATTTCCCGGATCTGGTGGAACCATTTGTCGAACCGGCTCTCGTCGGAGGCGCCTTCTTTGTATTTCCAGTGCGCTGCCAGGCCTTTTTCGGCGATCTCGTTCATGCGTTTGGTGCGGATCTGCACTTCCACCCATTTGCCCTGGGGGCCCATCACCGTGGTGTGCAGCGCTTCGTAGCCATTGCTCTTCGGGTTGCTGAGCCAGTCGCGCAACCGCTCGGGCGAAGGCGTGTACTCGTCGGTGATCATCGAATAGACCTTCCAGCAATCTTCTTTTTCCCGGTCCTGCGGCGAATTGAGGATGACGCGTATGGCAAAAAGATCATATACCTCTTCGAAGCTGACCCCTTTCTTTTTCATCTTGTTCCAGATGGAATGGATGCTTTTGGGGCGGCCGTATATTTCGAAATCAAAGCCCGCCTTTTCCATTTTGTCTTTCAGGGGGCGGATAAATTCGTTGATATAGCGGGTGCGCTCGCGTTTGGTTTCCGACAACTTGCGGGCGATCTCCTTATAGGTGTCGGGCTCCATGTATTTCATCGCCAGGTCTTCCATCTCGGTTTTGATGGTATAAAGACCCATGCGGTGCGCCAGCGGCGCATATACGTACACGGTTTCGGACGATATCTTCAATTGTTTTTCCCGCTTCATGCTTTCGAGCGTGCGCATGTTGTGCAGGCGATCGGCCAGTTTGATGAGGATCACCCGCGGGTCGTCGGTAAGGGTGAGCAGTATTTTGCGGAAGTTCTCCGCCTGCTGCGAGGCGTTTACGTCGATGACGGTTGATATCTTGGTGAGTCCGTCGACGATACGGGCGATCTCGTTGCCGAATTGCCGCTCGATATCGGTCAGGGTGATATCGGTGTCTTCGACGGTATCGTGCAGCAGGGCGCAGATGGTAGACCGCACCCCCAGGCCGATTTCTTCTACGCAGATGCGGGCTACGGCCAGCGGATGAAGAATATAAGGCTCGCCGCTTTTCCGGCGCATGGTGCGGTGGGCCTCGGCGGCCATTTCAAAGGCTACGCGAACCAGCTCCTTGTCGCCCGGCTTCAGCTTGGGCTTAAGGCAACGCAATAACGCGCGGTATTCACGCAGTATCAGTTTCTTTTCCTGTTCTTCGGTAAGATTGTATTTGGGGAGCGCCGCTACAGTTTCCATCGTTGACGAATTTACATAAAGGCTTTGGTTTTCGGGAATAGTGGGCTACATTTGCGGGCTCGTTGCGCCTGTAAGTGGGCAAAGGCTCGCAGAGGCAGGTTTTGGGGTTCCCGCAGTCGGGGTCTTTTGGTTCCCGCAAAGACCGCAAAGGAGCAAAGTCCGCAAAGGGAGGTTGAAAAGCGGGCGTGGCGAAACTGGCAGACGCACCAGACTTAGGATCTGGCGCCGCAAGGCATGTAGGTTCGACTCCTATCGCCCGCACAAACCGGAATGAGGCAGCAGATGACCGATTTCCGGTTTTTTATTATCATCCCGCAGCAATCCATTTTTGACTTTTCTTTCACCTTCAGGCAACCACGGTTTCTTCTTTCGCATTTACCTTAACGCATGCAGATCGCTGAAATCATTGCTGAAGTTCAATCGGGAAGCCGGGCGGCACAACAGGTGCTGTTTAATGAAACGGCCGACCGGATGATGGCGCTTTGCTGCCGCTACCTGAAAAAAAAGGAAGATGCCGAAGAGGCCATGTTGAACGGATACCTAAAGGCTTTTACCCATATCGGCCATTTTGAATACCTGACGGATGCAGCTTTTTTTGCCTGGCTGAAAAAACTGATGATCAACGAATGCCTGATGTTCTTGCGAAAAAAGCATGTGTTTACCATCGAGGCCGAACTGCTGCAGGAACAGATCGCGCTGCCTGCCGATGCATTCGACCGGATGCAGGCTGCCGATATCAGGACGCTGATCGTACAGTTGCCCGTCGGGTACCGAACGGTGTTCAACCTGTACGAGGTGGAAGGATTTACGCATGCGGAAATCGCATCGGCGCTGGGCATTGCGGAAGGCACATCAAAGTCGCAGTTGAGTAAAGCGCGACAGCTTTTGCAAAAATTGTATCAACAACAAAATTCGAATTATGCGGAACGGCGGATCAAATAATTTGCAGAACAACGGGTTAAGCAATGTTCCGCACTGGCGGGAAGAGATCGATGCCCCTTTGCCGGGCAACGATGCATCATTCGACAAGGCCGCAGCCTGGGAAAGTCTGTCGCGGCGCTTGCAAAACGGCGACAAACAACCGGCGGGAAAAAGATATTTCCTGTATCCGCCCTACCAAAGAGCAGCCGCAGCAGTGGTGGTGCTGGCCCTAAGTGCAGGATTGGTTTACCTGCTGGCGGGCAGGCAGAGCGCCGTTGCCGGTAAAGAATTTCCAGGCCCCGTCGTTTCTTTATCCACCGGCAATGCCGAAACACCCGTCGGCAACGCTGTTACAACTGCCGGCAGTACTGGAGCATATACCGACAACAAAGAAATGATAACACCTGCCGGTAAAGCGCAAAAGCCCCGTTCAACCAATGTCGCAGGCTCCGCACGCCGTCGGAAAAGTGATTCCCTCCTGGTGGTGCCTGCAGCAGTTGCTCCGCAGCCCACCGTTTTCCACCCCCTCATTAATACCGATGCCGTCGCCATGAGCAGCCGGTTCACCGATCCGCTGACCATCAAAAAAAGAAAAGTGGTTCACCTCAATGAAATCAGCACACCCCGTCAGCTACTCGATATTCAAACGGGCAAAGACCAGCGCAGGCTGAGCTTTTTCAACCCGCAGCCACCCGCCGAAAACCGGTCGTCGCCCAATTCAGTCATCATTCTTTTCAATCACTGATCGCATGAAAAAAATAATTTGTTTCCTGGCGCTGGTTGCTGCCGGGCGGGCAGTGAATGCCCAAACCCATGGCCCTGTTTTTAAAACACCTGCCGATTACAACTATGCCCACAAGGTGAGGATCGACCTGGGCAGGGGCAATTCGGTAACGGTATTTCTCAGCGACCCGGCAGACATCCCCCGGCTGAGCAATCTCGACTCAATAGTGAGCCGTTGCCTCCTGGATCTGGCGCCGCTAAAAGACAGCATGACCGACCCGATCGCCCAATACTACATAGACCATTTCAGCAATGCGCTGGGCATTCGCAAAATCAGCCTGCGCCGAACCCCCGATACCGAAAACAGCTTCCTGGTCATGAATGGCGAACTCGCCGCTATCAAAGCCGGGCAGGACACCGTGCGGATGTTGGGCATCATCCCCCATCCCCCACAACCGCAGAGCGGCAAACAAAACAATAGCGACCGGTATTACGAATTTGTTTTTTCAGTCAATAAAATAGAAGACCTGCAACAGCTATCCCTGACCGAAATAACCGACCGCCTGCGGTTTTATGCCGACAACAGAAACAGGAAATGGCAGCGTAACTGGAGCGACGGACTTAGCTGGAAAATGGCGAAAGACAACAATATTACCGGCGACCGGCAGGGCGGCGGCGCCCACAGCTCGAGGGACTATCTTTTGCTGAACCTGGCGGTGTCGGTGCAGAATTACAAGAACTATTTTTCACCGGGAGTGAGCCTGGGTGTTTACGGCAATTTCAGCAATGCCAGGCGTAGTTGGATGCATGTGGTGGGTGTAGGTTGGGAACCTATGTACCTATTCGCCAAAAACACCGAAGGCAAACTGCAGAGCTATCGCAACGACTTCATTTCGCTGACATATGGGCAACGGCCCGTGGAAAATAAAGATCCGCTGAAAGAAACCAGCTTCACCGGTATCGGATCGCTGGGCTGGTTATACTACCGGCAGGGCGACCTGATGGAGAAAAATACGTTCCGCCTTAGTTTTGGTCGCTTTAGCTGGCGGAAAACCAATATCGACCCACTCTTCTATTTTCATGATCTCTTCAAAGGCATTACCCCAGGTATCCGCATTGTCCAGTCATTTTAACCGTATGCAAATAAACGGCAAAGCAACGTTTGACTTTTTCTACCTTTATGTCAAACAAGCGCCATGCAATCCATTCTCGTCGCCACCGACTTCTCCGACGCATCCCTGAATGCCGCCCGGTATGCGGCCGTTCTCAGCCGGAAAACCGGTGCCGTTCTTACGCTGCTGCATGTGTTTATGTTGCCGACACCGGTCGGTGAGATGCCCTATGTCATGGTTTCTGCCGAAGAGATCCAGGCAGAGAATGAGCGGCAGATGGCAAAGATTGCGGCCGGCCTGGAGAGCACCGCCGGGAGAAAGATCAATACGCTGGTGAACATTGGCATGCCGGCCGACGAGGTTATCTACCAGGCAGGTGAACTGAACGCCGACCTGGTGGTGGCAGGCATGCGCGGCGCCAACAGCGCGCTCGATAAATTTATCGGTAGCACCACCGCCGCCATCATCCGCAAATCGAAACTGCCGGTGCTGGTGGTTCCGGCCGGCCACAGTTACGAAAGCCTCCATACCATTACCTATGCCACCGATTTCAACGATGCCATGAACGAACTCAGCCTGCGCCTGCTGCAAAGCTGGCTCAGTATACAGGCCGATGTGCTGCTCCAGGTAGTGCATGTACAGCGACCCGGCGAAGAGTTGAGTGAAACGCAGGCAAAAGGCAAATCGGGCCTGCAACAAAAGCTCGGCCAGGCCCTGCATCGGTTCTTCCACGAAAAGCACGATTCGGTCGAAGAGGGCCTCGACCAGTTTCTCGCCAGCCACCCCAGCCAGCTCCTGGTAATGGTCGCCCATCGCCACAACTGGTGGCACCGCCTGCTCAACGCCAGCCATACCGCCGAAATGGCCTACAGAACGGATCTGCCGCTGCTGGTGCTGCAAGACAAATGAGGTTGGTTTGAAGTTTGAGGTGCTGCCGCCAGTGCAGTATTCAGACAGAACCGCTGCTTTCTAATTTCTGCAAGTGATCTTTCGCCAACCGGCCGATATGCTTCTGCCACATTCTTCATTAAAGGCACAAGAAGGAGCTACTAATCAACAGGTTACACTCTCATGTAACCCCACCTCAAACTTCAAACCTCAAACCTCAAACTTTCCTTACCTTTGCACCCCCAAAAGTTTTTATTATGGCAACAGTTACCCGGGAAAATATCGGTTTGCTGAACGACAAGATTACTGTTACGCTGGCAAAGGAAGATTACCTGCCTTCTTTTGAAAAAGCACTCAAAAATTATAGCAGGCAGGCAAATATCCCCGGCTTCCGGAAAGGCATGGTGCCCGCCGGACTTATCCGGAAAATGCACGGTCAGAGCGTATTTGTAGACGAGGTGCTGCGATCGGTAGAGAAGAACCTCAACGATTACATGGTGAATGAAAAGCTGGAAATATTCGCCCAGCCGCTGCCGCTGCCGGAGAACGATTCGCGCCAGCTCGACTTCAATAAACCCGACGACTATGCCTTTGCCTTTGAAATCGGCCTGAAACCCGACTATGCCATCGCCCAGCTCGACGCTGCTACGCTCCCTTTTTATAAGATTGAAGTGACCGACGCCATGATTGATGAAGAGCTGAACCGCCTGCAGTTACGTCATGGCAATATGACCAATCCCGAAACGGTTACAGGCGATGACAATGTGCTGAACCTGCAATTCACGGAAGTGGATGCAGCCGGCACCCCCGTTGAAGGCGGTATTACAAAAGACAACTCCCTGCTGGTAAAATATTTCAGCGAATCCTTCCGCCCCTCGCTGATCGGTAAAAA
>JBDHYM010000108.1:0-10487 GCA_039811405.1 Flavihumibacter sp.
GTGGTCAGCTCAGGCGGAAAGCTGATAAAGCCGAAGTTCTGGTTCAGGAACAGGCAGGCGTCCATGCTGAGCCTGGCCAGGGTGTCGGCAATATTGGCCAGGGCCATGGCGACAATGCGCTCGGCCTTGCCACGTCCCATCTGCGCATATACCACATTGTTATTAAGCGCCGCAAACCCCAATAGTTCGGTTGTACGTAACCGTTTGATGGGAAAAGAGCTGCCGTAGCCGGCCGCCGATCCGAGCGGATTTTTGTTCACCACCTTATAGGCTGCCTGCAGGGTGGTAAGATCGTCGACCAGGCTTTCGGCATAAGCGCCGAACCAGAGCCCGAACGACGACGGCATGGCCAGTTGCAGGTGGGTATAACCGGGCAGCAGCTTGTCTTTATGCGCCTCGCTGAGCTGCTGCAGCAGGTGGAAGAAAGGGGTAACTGCCTCCACCAGCTCCTGTACCTGGTCGCGTAAAAACAGCTTGAGGTCAACCAGCACCTGGTCGTTCCGGCTACGGGCGGCATGTATCTTCTTACCGGTATCGCCCAGCTTTTCGGTGAGCAGAAATTCTACCTGCGAGTGAACATCTTCCACGCCGTCGGCGATGAAGAAGTTGCCTGCTGCTATTTGCCCGTACACCTGTTTCAGTTCGTCGAGCAATGACCGGCATTCTTCTTCGCTGAGCAGTCCTATCTCACTGAGCATGATAGCATGGGCCATATTACCGAGCACATCGTGCCGGGCCATCATGGTGTCGAAGTAGCGGTCGTTGCCTATGGTGAATTGTTCTACTTCACGGAGGGAGTCGGTGTTTTTCTGCCAGAGCTTCATAGTTTGTGTGCGGTTTTTTCTCACAGAGATTACAGCGTACATGGATGGTATTGGGAACTTAAACGGGTGCGGACTGCTGTCACGCAGAAGCCGCAAAGGAGCAAAGACGCAAAGAATTTATTATTTGGAAGGTATCTGCCGGAATAAAAATCGCTTTGCACTGTTGGATAATCCGAACGATCAAACTAAAGTTAAAATGCTTTATCATGACAAAGTATATTTTACACAAGTAAGCCGCATCTCCTGCAGTCTCTGTTCCTCTGTGTTCTCAGCGAGAAACAAAACCTGCCATGATGCGGGCACGTTTACGCGTACAACCCCATTTCATTCCTTTGCGTCTTTGCTCCTTTGCGGCTTCTGCGTGAAACAAAAAGCCTGCACCCGGCGGCGACCCTCACTCCCCCACACGAACCGCCCGTTCAATCAATTCCACATACTCCGTAATTCCCTCTTCTATTTCCCGAAGATAAATGAATTCATCTGCGCTATGGCTGCGTGCGCTGTCGCCCGGGCCGCACTTGAGCGCCGGGAAAGGCATCAGCGCCTTATCGGAGCAGGTAGGCGATCCGTAATATTCCTTTCCCATGGCAATACCGGCTTTCACCAGCGGATGATCAGGCGAAATACCGGTCGCACGCATGCGCATGCTGCGCGGTTGTACCTCGCTTTTAACCGATCCCCGCACCACCGACAATATTTCCTCATGGGTATAAGCATCGGTTACCCGTATATCAACAGTAAAACGGCATTCGGCTGGCACCACATTGTGCGCCTTGTTCTCGGTGCTGATAACGGTAACGCTCATCTTCACCGGGCCCAGGGTGGCCGACAGTTTCGGGAACCTGTATTCGCTGAACCACCTGATGTCTTCCATGGCGGCATAAACAGCGTTCACGCCTTCCTCACGGGCGGCATGGCCGGCCTTACCGTGCGCAATGGCGTCAAGCACCAATAATCCTTTTTCCGCTACAGCCAGCTTCATCTGTGTCGGCTCACCCACTATCGCACACCAGTTGTCAAAAGGCGCCGCTTCGTTTACGGCGGTCGCCTTCCGGAAAGCAGCATCTTTCAGCAGGGCTTCTATTCCGTTGAAACCGGATATCTCCTCTTCGGCGGTGGCGGCCAGCACGATGTTCCAGGGAAGACCGGGCAATGCATAAAAGTGCAGGAAGGCGGCGATCAGTGATACCAGCGGGCCGCCCGCATCGTTTGAGCCCAGTCCGTATAACTTTCCGTTCTCCGTAACGGGACTGAACGGATCGCGGCTGTACTGCGGGTTGGGCTTCACCGTATCATGGTGCGAATTCAGCAGCAGTACAGGCTTTCCCGCATCAAAATACCGGGGCAGCGCCCATACATTGTTTTGTGTACGCCGGCAGGGTATTCCCTGCTTTTCGAGAAATCCCGCTATAATACCGGCCGTTCCGTCTTCTTCTTTACTAAAAGAAGGGGTTGCGATCAGCTCCTTCAGCAAATCAACTACTTCATGGTATCGTTCAACCGCTTTCATGTAATGGTTTTTCAAGCCGTGATCAGCGTACCGGTGGTTTGTTCACCGGTATTCTGCAGGAGATCGTCCGCATGCCCAATCAGCACTTCTTCAACGCCGGCATCGATGGCGGCAAACGCATTATCGAGTTTTGGAAGGATACCCGCGAACAATTTACCGGCCGCTTTCAGGTTACTATAATTTTCTTTGTCGAGGTGGCTGATCACCGAGTCTTCCTGCTCTATATCTCGCAGAATACCCTTTTTCTCGAAACAGTAAACCAGCCGTACGTTGTACAGCGCGCCGAGGCAAACCGCTACCGCCGAAGCCATGGTATCGGCATTGGTATTCAGCATATGACCCTTGCCATCATGGGTAAGGGGCGCCAGCACGGGCATGAAGCCGGCTTCCAGCAATGCCGCCCATTGGGTTGCTTTCAGGGCCGTTTGCTGTACGTCGCCCACCCACCCGTAGTCGATGGACTTAACCGGTCTTTTTACGGCCGGCACCAGGTTTCCGTCAGCGCCGGTTATACCGAGGGCATTGCAACTATATCCCTGCAGCGCAGCCACGATCTTCTTATTGACAAGGCCGCCGTACACCATGGTCACCAGGTCGATCGTACCGTCGTCTGTTATCCGCCGGCCGTCTATATACCTCGATTCGATGCCCAGCTGGTCGCCGATGCGGGTTGCTATTTTTCCGCCGCCATGCACCAATATGACCGGTGCATCGATTTGCGCCACGCGTTGCAAAAACGCGTCGAGCGACTGTGCATCATCGATTACATTGCCACCGATCTTGATTACGAATAATTTTTTCATTGCCTGTTTTTCAGCCCTTCAGTATCTCCGCCAACACGGCCTGCGCCGCCCATACGCGGTTACCTGCCTGGGTGGTAACAAGACTATGCGGTCCATCGAGCACTTCATCGCTCAGCTCCACATTACGCCGCACCGGCAGGCAATGCATCACCTTCGCATGGTTGGTGAGCGCCAGCTTTTTATTGGTGAGCATCCACTCGGGATCGTTCACATATATCTTGCCATAATCGTTGAACGTGCTCCAGTTTTTTACATATACGAAGTCGGCGTTTTTCAATGCCTCATCCTGGTTATGGGTAATGGCAGCGCCCTGCGTAAATGAGGGGTCCAGTTCGTAATCTTCGGGATGGGTGATCACGAAATCGGCGCCGCCCCAGGCATTCACCCACTGCGCAAAGCTGTTCGCCACGCATTGCGGCAGCGGCTTCACGTGCGGCGCCCAGGTAAGCACGATTCGGGGTTTTTGATTCCCGGTTGCCGCCTGCCGGTTTCCCAGCGCCTCGGTAATCGTTATTATATCTGTCAGGCTCTGCAGCGGATGCAGCGTGGCGCTTTCCAGGCTCACGATCGGAATACCTGCGTATTTGATAAACTGGTTGATATAAAGCTCGCTGTAATCGTCGTCGCGGTTCTTGAGTGAAGGAAAAGTGCGAATGCAGAGTATATCGAAATATTTACCCATTACCGGCGCCGCCTCTTTCACGTGCTCTACGGTATTGCCGCTCATGATCGCTTCCTCCTCAAATTCCAGCGCCCATCCTTCGCTGCCGACATTGAACACGACGGCGTCCATGCCCAATTGCTGGGCGGCCACCTGCGTACTTAAACGCGTGCGCATGCTCGGGTTCAGGAACAGCATGCCGATGCGCTTGCGCAGGCCAAGGGTACTGTCCTTATACGGATCTTTTTTATATGCAAGCGCCGATTCAACCAGGGCATTGATGTTACGCACATCTTTAACCGAAACAAATTTGTTCATGTTACGAAGATTGTAAGGCAGGTGAGGAAAGCGTTGTTATGGCTGCTTCCAGGGCTTCCAGGAAATGATCTGCGTCTGCTTTCGACAAAGCCAGCGAGGGCAGCAGGCGCACTACATTCGGTTTGGCTTCACCGGTGAATATCCTATGCTCCCATAACAGGTGTTTACGCAGGTCTTTCAGCACATCGGGCACATCGAAGCCGATCATCAATCCTGCTCCCCGTATATTTTGTATCAGCGGCATTTTTTTTAAGGCATCCATCAGGTATTGCCCCATCGCGGCCGCATTCGCCACCAGGTCATCGGTTTCCATTACTTCCAGCACGCCGAGGGCGGCCGCGCAGGCCAGTTGGTTACCGCCAAAGGTGGTACCCAACATACCGTACCGGGGCTGCAGGTGCGGCGCAATCGAGATGGCGCCAACGGGGAATCCGTTGCCCATGCCCTTGGCCATGCTGTAGATATCTGCGTTTACGCCCGCATGATCGTGGGCATAAAATTTACCGCTGCGTCCGTAGCCACACTGCACGCTGTCGGCGATATAAACGGCGCCGAACTGGTCGCAATACTGGCGGATCGCCTGCAGGAAAGGAGCAGAAGCAACGTGAATGCCACCCACACCCTGGATGCCTTCCACAATTACGGCCGCGATCTCGCTGCCCTGGGCCTGGAAAACGGCTTTCAACGAATCGACATCGTTGAACGGCAGGAAAATGACATTGGCCGTTTGGTTAACGGGCGCCACAATGGCCGGGTTATCGGTAACGGCTACCGCCAGCGAAGTTCTGCCATGAAAAGATTTCCTAAACGCAATGACCTTTTTACGGCCGGTATGGAAGGAAGCCAGTTTCAGGGCATTCTCATTGGCTTCGGCGCCTGAATTGCAGAGGAATAACTGGTAGTCGTTCTTTCCGGATAACCTGCCGAGTTTGTCGGCCAGCTCCTGCTGCTGCGGAATAACCAGTGAATTGGAGTAAAACGCGATCTGTTCCAACTGCCGTTCAATGCGTTGCACCCAATGCGGGTGTGTATGACCAATGGAAATAACGGCATGGCCGCCGTACATGTCGAGGTACTCATTGCCTTCCGCGTCCCAGACCTTTGAACCCAGGGCCCGCGTAATGCTGATATTGTTCAGGGGATATACATCAAAAAGTTTCATCGTTTGTTGATTACCGGTAGAAAATAAAAATGTTGTCGTTTGCCGTTCTCTATTGCTAGAAATAGCCGGCTTTGAGCTGGAGACCTTCCGTCTCCGGGCGTCGGAACAACAGGTTCATATTCTGAACGGCCTGGCCACTGGCTCCTTTGAGGAGGTTATCGATGGCCGAATGAACAACGAGCTTCGTGCCGACCTTCTCCAGTTGCACCACGGCTTTATTGGTATTCACCACCTGCTTGAGGAAGATGGGTTCGGTAGAGACGTGGGTAAACGGGTGCGACTGGTAATAGGTTTTATACAGGTCGACCAGCAGGGGAAGCGGCTTATCGAGCGTAATGGTGGAACTGATGAAAATGCCGCGTGTAAAATCGCCGCGCCAGGGAACAAAGCTGATGTCGAGCGGCTTTCCGGCGGCGCTTCCCTGCAGTTGCAGCAACACCTCTCCAATTTCTCCCAGGTGCTGGTGGCTAAGCGTTTTATACGCCTGGATATTATTGGCGCGCCAGCTGAAATGAGAGGTGGCGCTAAGCGATTGCCCCGCCCCGGTAGAGCCGGTGATGCCGGTGGTGTACACGTCATCGAGCCAGCCTTCTTTGGCCAGCGGCAGCAGTCCCACCTGGATGGCCGTTGCAAAACAGCCTGGGTTGGCGATGGCCAGGTTTTCGCCGCCCGCCAGGGCCCTGATACTGTCGCGGTTCAGTTCGGGCAACCCATATACAAAATTCCGTTGCTGGAATATCTTATTGGCATTGAGCCGGAAATCATTCGACAGATCGATAACCGCAACAGATGCCGGCTGGGGATGAGCGGCCAGGAATTTTTTCGCTTCACCGTGGCCGGTGCACAGGAACAACACATCTACATCTGCACCCAGCTCGTCGGTGAATGCCATATCGGTATCGCCCAGCAAATCGTGGTGCACGGCATGCAATGGCTGCCCTGCGCTGCTCTTGCTGTGTACAAAACTGAGCGTTACGTGCGGATGATGCAGCAGCAGGCGGATGAGTTCTCCGCCGGTGTAGCCTGCTCCGCCTATTATGCCTGCTTTGATCATGGTCATTGTTTGTTTGGGTTTGCTTTCATTGGGTCGGGTTTCGGTTTATGGGGCTCACTCGGAATGGCCCTTGGTTCATGCGCAGGTTTTTTGGCTCTCGCAGAGATCTTTTTGGCTCTCGCAGAGACCGCAAAGGAGCAAAGACGCAAAGGGGATTGTTTCAAAACAAACAGCGGCCTTTTTGTTGCAGTCTCAAATTGATCGCTTCTGCTGCATTCGCATGCTTTCATCCCCAATTGATCGCTGCCGATACGAATGCCTCGCCCCATCAACCATTTCCTCCTGCTGTACTTTTTTTTTCAGCTACGCCACAAGACATTTTCTTTATGCACTCTGCCTTTGCGTCTTTGCTCCTTTGCGGTCTCTGCGAGAGCCAAAAAGATCTCTGCGAGAACCAAAAAGCCGGCAAAACAGCGAGGCTCCTACTTTCCCCCGGCGTGCACCGCATTCCATATCGCGGTCTGGTTCCCAAATATCTTACTAAATCCGCGAACATCCTCACCTGTCCAGCCGCTATTCATCTCTCCGTATTTACCGAATTTCGACGACATCAGGTCGTAGGCCGATTCGATACCGGTCACTGCAAAGCGATAAGGCAGCAGTTCCACGAACACATCACCGGTAACCGATTCCTGGCTATTGGTCAGGAAAGCCTCGATATCGCGCATAACGGGATCGAGTATCTGGCCTTCGTGCAGCCAGTTGCCATAAAATTGCGCCAACTGGTCTTTCCAGTTGAGCTGCCATTTAGTAAGCACGTGCTTTTCCAGCGCGTGGTGCGCCTTGATGATCACCATCGGCGCGGCAGCCTCAAAACCGACGCGGCCCTTTATGCCGATGATGGTATCACCCACGTGGATATCACGACCAATGCCGTACGGCCCCGCAATCGACTGCAGGTGTAATATGGCGTCGGTCGGGTGACTGAATTTTCGGCCGTTGATCGCCGTTAGCTCGCCCTTGTCGAAATGCAGCTTCACGGTTTCCTGCCGGCCGGCCTTTGTCATCTGGGTGGGCCAGGCGGCTTCGGGCAGCATGCCGTTGGAGCGCAGGGTTTCTTTTCCGCCCACGCTGGTACCCCAAAGTCCTTTATTGATGGAATACATGGCCTTTTCGGCATTCATGTTCACGCCCTTCTTTTGCAGGTATTCGATCTCTTCCTCGCGGCTCAGCTTCAGATCGCGGATAGGGGTGAGTATTTCCACACCGGGTATCAGGATATGAAATACCATGTCGAACCGCACCTGGTCATTGCCCGCGCCGGTGGAACCGTGGGCGACTGCCTGGGCGCCGGTTTTCTGTACATGCTCGGCGATGTGCAGGGCCTGGCTGAGGCGCTCGGCGCTCACGCTGAGCGGATAGGTATTGTTCTTCAGCACGTTGCCGTACACCAGGTATTTGACGATACGGTCATAATATCCCTTCACGGCATCGACCGTGGTGTGGGATTTCACGCCAAGTTTGTAAGCATGCTGCTCAATATGTTTCAACTCGTCGGCGGTAAATCCGCCGGTATTCACAATGATGGAATGTACTTCGTACCCTTTGTCTTCGCTCAGGTACTTCACACAAAAGGTGGTATCGAGGCCACCGCTGAATCCGAGAACAACTTTCTGCGCCATCGGGTGCGTTGGTTTTAGAAATTAAAAAAATGATGGAAAAGGCTGTGAAACTTTTTCCGGCCGCCGCCACTGCCGCGGGTCGGCGTAGCATCGACTTTTTTGCCGAAGAAATCACCGAACAGGAATTGCTTGAAGCGCAGCAGGCGTTCATAGCCTTTCGAATGCTCCTTGAAATCTTTCGCGGTCTCTTCGGGCTTATAATGGTCTTTCGGATCGTAGAGCATGGCAGTGCACATGCAGTTCTTCCGGTCTTTGCTCATCAGGATATCATAGTTGACACAGCTTTTACAGCCGGCCCAGAAGGCTTCGTCTTGCGTCAGCTCCGAATAGGTTACCGGCTCGTAACCGAGATCGCTGTTGATCTTCATGACGGCAAGCCCGGTAGTGAGGCCAAATATTTTGGCATCGGGGTATTTCTCGCGCGACAACCGGAAGATGCATTCCTTGATGCGTTTGGCAACACCGCTTTTCCGGAAATCGGGCGACACAATGAGCCCCGAATTGGCCACATATTCGCCATGGCTCCAGGTTTCGATGTAGCAGAATCCTACCCACACCCCTTGTTTGGTGAGGGCGATAACAGCTTTCCCATCCCGCATTTTGTCGGCCACGTAGTCGGGCGAACGCTTGGCGATGCCTGTACCCCGGGCGGCGGCGGAAGATTCCATCTCATCGGTGATGGTCTTAGCGAAATGCGTATCATCGGGAGTGGCTACCCTGACGATAATATCTGTTGTTTCCAACGGCAATAAATTAAAAATCAAGATGATTGTAGCGACTGTGGAAAATGCGTGGGGCTTTTTTCACTGATAGGGGCCGTTGCAAGGGGCTCGTCCTATCAGCAACCACGTCGCGCGAAAGGCGGGGTAAGAAACAAAGAAGCTTCCGGGCAGGATACAACCAGGCCATCCTTCAAAACAGGCGCACTATGTTGCTGGAATGCTTTCATGCTGAGACCTACATTTTTTTTGCGAGCCAAAGCTAACAAATGCAATGGAATTATGGAATAAAAAAATGCAAATATTTGACGGGCCGGCTAGTTTTCGGCTGCCAGGAACTGCTGCAGCTCATTGGCAAGCTGGCGATCGTTGCTCAGGCGGGGCACTTTGTTTTGTCCGCCGAGTTTACCAACGCTTTTCATATAATCGATAAAACCGTTCTTACGAAGGGGCCTGATGCGCAGGGGCAGCAGGATATTACCGGTGATCAGGTCGTCGTAATAAATGTTTTTTGCTCGAAGGTTATTATCAACCGACTGCGAAAAATCATCCAGGTTATCGGGCAGGTTATCAAACTCCACGAACCATTCGTGGTACGATTTGCCTTTCTCCTGGCTGATCATCGGCGCCACCGTGAATTCGGTGATGTGCACGTTCTGCTCGCGGGCGGTTTTCATCAGGCTGTATTCCACTTCCTCCCCGATCACGTGCTCGCCGAAAGCGGAGATAAAATGCTTGATGCGTCCCGTTACCAGCAGACGGTAGGGATCGGTGGAAACGAACTTGACGGTATCGCCGATATTATAGCTCCACAGCCCGGCATTGCTGTTGATGATAAGGGCATAGTTCTCTCCTACTTTCACGTCGGCGAGACCAAGCCGGGTGGGGTTATCGCTGAATATCTCGGCAATGGGCACGAACTCGAAATAGATGCCGCTGTTGGTATTGAGCAGCAAGCCTTCGGCCTGCTGGCTGTCCTGGAAAGCGAAAAACCCTTCGGAAGCGGGGAAGGTTTCGATGGTCATTACCGGTCGGCCGATACTCTCCAGCAGCCGTGCCCGGTAGGGTTCGAAGTTGACCCCGCCGTGTACCAGCACGGAGAATTCGGGGAAAAGATCGCCTATTTTTTTGCCGCTGCGTTCGGTAAGGCGGTCGAAATACATTTGCACCCAGGGTGGAATACCGCTGATCAGGGTCATGTTCTGGTGAATGGTCTCATCAACGATCTTATCGAGTTTGGTCTCCCAGTCGTCGATGCAATTCGTTTCGTACGAGGGCAACTGGTTGGTACGTAAATAACTGGGAATCTGGTGGTTAACGATCCCGCTGAGGCGCCCTGTAGGGATGCCGCCCATCCTTTCCAGCTCGGGCGAACCGGAAAGAAAGATCAGTTTCCCGTCGAATATACGGGTAGAGCCCGACTCATTCAGGTTGCAGAATACGGCATTGCGACCCGTATTGAAATGGTTGGGCATCGACTCTTTGGAAATGGGAATGTATTTTACCCCGCTGGTAGTACCCGAGGTTTTCGCGAGGTAAAGGGGTTGGCCCTTCCACAATATATTATGCTTGCCCTCCTTGACCTGGTCTATATAAGGCTTCATGGCCTCATAATCGCGGATCTTCACCGCCTGCCGGAAATCGGCGGGCGAGTGGATGTCTTTATAATGATGGTCTTTGCCGAATTGCGTATTGACGCCGGTCTTCAGGAGATCGCGAAAGATGGCTTCCTGGTCAGCCACGGCGGTATGCATCGATTTTCTGATCTGCTTTACCACGTAGGCGGCGAACGGTTTGGCAAGGAACGACTTGAA
>JBDHYM010000109.1:0-10442 GCA_039811405.1 Flavihumibacter sp.
ATCGAAGACGCATCGGTATCGGCCCTCGATCAACTGGCGGAGAAAGACATCGTACAACTGGTGCAGGAGCTGAGTCCCGGCTACCGTACTGTGTTCAACCTGTATGTCATCGAAGGCTACTCTCACAAAGAGATCGGTGACATATTGCAGATCAGCGAGGGCACCAGCAAATCGCAACTGGCCCGCGCCAAAAGCATTCTGCAGAAAAAAGTGGCTGAATTTTTAGGAGAAAAACGAAAATAAACGGCCATCATGCCAATGCCCTTACGCGATAGAATGCAAGCCTGGGAAGTGACCCCGCCCCCGCAGTCATGGGAAAAGCTGGCGGCTGCCCTGCAGTCTGGCATTGCGGCTTCGCCGGATGACAGCCACGAGGCAGCGTCAACCCTGCGCGACCGGATGACCGCCCTTGAAGTGTCGCCCCCCCCCGCCGCCTGGCCGGCCATCGCAGCCGCCCTGCATGCAGACGCCGATCCTGTCGAAAAAACAACTGCCGATCCCTACCCGCGCGCCAAAGTGGTACCGCATCGTTCCCTGGCCCCTTTTCTCTATCGATATGCAGCCGTAGCCGCCGTGGTGGCCCTGGTAGTATGGGCGCTGAATACCCGCCTGCTCACCGGCGACAAGCAAGACCTTAGCACCAGCATTGTTCACTTTCCGCCTGCCGGCAAGCAGGGAGCAGCCACCCCTGCAGGCAACGCTAACCCGGCCAGCCCCCACGACGCTGCCAATACAGCCAACCTGAACAGCGCCACCAGCACCGACCCGGCCGGCAACGGCACTGCCCGCGCTGCCGATCCGCGTTTCCTGCAGCACGGCCTGCCACGCATCGGCGCTACCCTCACTGCGGCACATGGTTATTCACTGCCGCCGGTCACCGCCATGCGCCAGTTACCCGCCGTCACGCCCGATGCGCGCTACTTTCGCATCAGCAACGACCAGGGCAAACCCGTTCGGCTCTCGGCCAAATTCGCTCCCCTGTACTACCAGTTGCTGTCTGACCTCGAAACACAATCGGGCTCCACCCGCAGCTCCTTTCAGCAAATGCAGGAATTCTTATTGAGCGGCGGATTCATACCCGACCCTGCCAACCTGTTCGATGTCATGGAGTTTAAAGAAGTGGTGGAAGACGGGCACTAGCGAACAGCTTCGTGTAAATCGCTAGCTTCGGCAAAACATCTGCATGGCCCGCGTCAAAGTTGAACTGCCCGACCATTTCGGTTTTTCCACTGTCATTCCCGTTCGCATCACCGACCTGAACTACGGCGGGCACCTGGGCAATGACAGCATACTAACCCTTGTACACGAAGCCAGGGTGCAATACCTGCAATCATTCGGCTATTCCGAAATCGATCTCGGCGGCGTGGGCATGATCATGGCTGATGCCGCCATCGAATTCAAACAGGAAGTGTTTTATGGCGACAGTATTGAAATAAGCGTAACCGCCACCAATTTCAGCAGCGTTGGCTTCGAGCTCTGTTACAAACTCGAAAAAGTGCAGGAAGGCAGCCGTGTACTGGTCGCCGCTATCAAAACAGGCATGGTGTGCTTCGATTATGCAAAGAAAAAGGTGGCACGCGTGCCGGAAGGAGTGCGGGAGAGAATGGGTGTAGCCGGCTGACCGGCATGCTGTTTTTCCTCACATAGCCGTTTTTGTTTCACGCCAAGCGCGTTTGTTTCACGCCAAGCGCGCAAAGGAGCAAAGACGCAAAGAATTTAATTATTAAAAGTGCCTTTGTTCCGGTGAGAAGTACAAAAAACGCCATCTGCTCCAAAAACAAATATTGAATCTTCGGATGCCCCCTTTGCGTCTTTGCTCCTTTGCGCGCTTGGCGTGAAACAAACGCGCTTGGCGTGAAACAAAAACTTGCTCCGTGAGAAACAAGGCCGCATCCTGATCACCCACCCTCCCCATTCCACACCTCCCAGCCCGCCACCGCCTGTATCTCCAGCATATCCTGGCCGTTCTCCACCACCGCTCCGCGCTGCTTTCCTTCTGCAAGAAAAGCCGTCAGCGACGGGTTATACACCAGGTCGTACAGGTAGTGCGAAGGCCCCAGCACCGAATAGTCCATCGGCGGCCGGCTCTCCGTATCGGGCAGCATACCCAGGGGCGTGGTATTGATCCAGCAGCGCGAAGAAGCCTGCTGCTCGCGGGTCAGTTCGTCGTACGACAGTATTCCCCGCGCCGCATCGCTTTTCCTGCTGATAACGGTGAAGGGCACACGCAGTTGCTGCAGCACCCATTGTACCGCCTTGCTGGCGCCGCCGGTGCCAAGCACAAGTGCCGGCCGGTGCAAGGCTTGTAGTTTTTTACAGAAAGATTTCTCAAAGCCAATGATATCGGTATTATAGCCGATGAGCCGGCCGTTCACCCGCCTGATACAATTGCAGGCGCCGATCTCGTTCACCGCCGGCGATACTTCATCGAGGTATTGTATCACCGACTCCTTGTACGGTATGGTTACGTTGATGCCTTCCAGCAGCGGTTCGGCCTTCAGCAGGTCGGGAAAAGCATCGATCGACGGCAGGGGGTAGTTTTCATACCGCGCCCCGATACCTTCTTCCGCAAATTTCTTCGTAAAGAAGCCCTTTGAAAAAGAGTGAGACAACGGATAGCCTATCAGTCCGAACAACCGCATCAGGCTTTTTCTTTGTCGAGGAAAAGGCTGAATGTATCGCCGCGCAGGCCCACCCGCATGGCTTCGAGCGAGATCACTTCGGTGGGTGCGATATTGCCGAGGTTTACATTGCAGCCGATCAGCTCAATGAAATACAGCTGCTGGGCTTTCTGCGGCGCTTCCCACATGATCTTTTCCTCAGGTATCTGGGTGAGAATTTCCTGTACCAATCCTTCACGCACTTCGCCGCTGCCGCGGTAAATGCCCACATTACCGGCCTCGCGCGCTTCGGCGATCACATACGTGCTGCCGGCGTCGAGTTCGGCTTTCATCAGCTCGATCCATTTATAGGGGGGAATGATGTGCGCGGCGTCTTTGCTGCCCACTTCGCTCAGCACAATGCCGTGTTTGGTGAGCTTTTCGATATAACCGCATTTTTCGGCATGCGGAATGGTAATGGAACCGTCGCTCACTTCCATGTATTCGATGCCGTAATCTTTACAAACGCTGATATAATCGTCGAACTGGTTCCTGATCAGGAACGCTTCAAACAGGGTGCCGCCGAAATAAACGGGAATATCGTGAGACCGGTACACTTCGAGCTTTTCCCGCAGGTTGGGCGTAACGTGAGAGGTACCGAAGCCGAGCTTTACGATGTCTACGTGGGGATGGGAAACGCTCATGAAATTCCGGGCCTCTTCAATGCTCAGGCCCTTGTCCATGACCATGGTGATGCCTTTCGTGCGCGGCCGGGCAAGCCGCTCGGGCATCTGCTTCAGGTTAAAATTCATTGGCTGTTTTTTAATGAGACGCGGCGCAAAAATAAGTAAACCCCGCAGAACTATTGTTTGCCATTCTTCTTGTTCCGGGCAATCACGTCTACCACCGCCTGGTTTTGCAATACAGCCGGGTGCAGCGCAACGAATTCTTTCAGTCCGCGGGGCGACTTCTGCATGGCCCGCTCGAGGTACAGCAGCGCTTCCCTGGTTTTTCCTTTGGCCAGCAGGATAATACTTTTATAATATATGAACAGCGCCTTCCCGTCGGTATGCCGCAGCGCCGCATCGGCCTGCACCAGGGCTTCGTCGTAAAATTCGCCTTCGTAGAGACAGCGTACCAGGGCTTCCCAGCCGTTCACGGCTTTGGGACGCGACCGCACCACCTGCGAGAAATAATAGATGGCGTCTTTGGTTTCGCCGAGCTGCGATTTGCATTCTCCCATCGCCAGGTTGAAATCGGGCTGCGATTTGGCGATCTGCATGGCCGTTTCCAGTTGCTTTACAGCCTGCGCCCACTGTTGCTCGTTGATATAGGTGCAGGCGATCTTATAATACAGTTTGCTGTCGTCGGCGTTGAGGTGAACGGCTTTGCGGTAGTAAAAACGGGCCTGCGCATAGTTCTTCAACCGGTCGTAACAATGGCCGATCGCTTCGTAGATCACGTCTTCGGGCCGGGTCAGTTCCAGCACTTTCTCCAGCACTTCAATGGCATCGCGGAATTTGCGGAGGCGGATATAGGCGTCGCCCATGTTGCGGTAGGCGTAATCGAATTTTTCATCGATGGTAACCGCGAACTTGTAGGCGTCGATGGCTTTCTCATACAGCTTGAGCCCCTGGAAAGCGGCCGCCAGGTTGAACCAGGCGAGCTCGTTATAAGGATGCTCTTCCAGTATCTGCTGGTGCAGCTTGATGCTCTCTTCATTGCGGCCGGTGAAATCGGTCCAGAAACAGATCTTGTACAAGGCCTCTTCATTGGCGGGTTCCTGCTCCAGGATCATTTTGAGGCAATCGAACAGCTTGTCGAATTCCTCGTAATCGTCGTACACGTCGGCCAGCTCAAAAAGCAGGTCGATCCGCTCTTCGCCCTCGAAATACTGCAGGGCGTTTTCGAGCAGCTCGGCGGCTTTCTCCTGCTGGTCGAGGGCCAGGTAGGCATCGGTACGGAGGATGAACAGGTTGATGTCGCGGCTGTCGAGCAGTTCGGCCATATCGAGCACCGCCAGGGCCTCGGTGTATTTCCGGGTGGCGATCATGATATCGGCCTTCCGCAGCAGCAGGCTGGAGCTGTAGGGAAATTGCTCCACCGCCATATCGCAAGCTTCCTGGGCCTGCGGCAGGTCTTCCGTTTCGTCAAAATGATTGATGATTTTCTCAAACGACTCTTCGTCCAGGAAGGCGTTGGATCGGCCCGATTTTCTGTCAAAATAACGCTTCAGCAGCTCCTCCAGATCCTCCTTATCCTGTCGAAAGGGGTATTCTTTCATTCAATATGGGTTAGCCTAATTTAAGGGAATGAGAAAAAAAGACCAAAAAAATGTAACATTTTTTCTCCCGGTTCGTTAATAACCTATTAAAAAAAGGGATAAACGGTACGCTAATTAGCAGTTTTTTTTACTATTTTTGTAATGATGTTAAGAAATCTCCATATACGCATTAACCGTCACCGGCTGAAACTGGTCGCAGCGATGGGTTTATTGTGCATAACGGGGCTGGCGGTTGCCGCCACCATCGGCGGAGAAAAACGGAGCAAGAACACGAATACCGTTAAAAAGGAATTCGTCCCGATCCGTACCACGGCAGGTTTCACCCTGAAAGCAGGACCGAATTACAAAGGCAGTTTTACCCTCCCCGCTACTACCAGTAACGGCCGGGTGAACTACCAGACCCTGGTTGCTTACTCGAAAGGGAATACCACTTATATCCTGCCCTATAATTACCACCGTGTAAACATTGGCCAGAGCAAGCCTGATGCCAATAACAGCAGCACCGAACTGCTCAAAGTGAAAGTGCGTATCAATTAAGCGTACGCTTCCGGCTATTACAGTATCCGTTTCAACTTTTACCGTTTCCGGTTTCGTTCTTCTGCTATTGCAGCTCCTGCCTTTTCCAACTGTTACCGATTGTGTCTTCTACATTGCTGGGTGTTCCGAACCTCGGCATAAGACAATGAATGTATCCGCCATCAAGGCTTCCGTCCTGCCTTGCTCTCTTCATACGTCATCTCCCTATACCCCGATTTGGGAATATCGAATTTGCCGATGGGCACCGGGTTCAGCGATACCTGCGCCACTACATAGCGGATCACCATTTTCCCCTGCATGAACTCATATTCAAGCGGCAGCCCCTTGAGACTGGAGAATTGCGAACTGTACTGGGCATTCTCGGGAACGATCTCGGGTGTGTACCATACGGTAAAGCTGCTGCCGTCGCTCAGCTTGGCCACTGCTTTCTGGCAGTTGTAACCGGCCAGGGTTTTGGTTTCGCCGGTATTGGTGAAGCTGATGCCTTCGTATTTGCGGTTACGGTCTTTCCAGTCGTCGGCGTTCAGGCGGATCAGCAGCTTTTGGCCGCCTACTTCCTGCAGTACCACGGCCGATCCGTTGCGGGAATCGTGTATGGTCGTGAAATTGGCCAGCGAGCTGGTCATCTCGGTACGGCTTAACCCGTTCTTGATATATACGGTGGTAGTGGCGCCGTCGAATGCATCGGCCATTTTCGGCTGTGCCGACCCGGTATTCACCACTGCATCGTACACCACGGTAAGGTCAGCTACTTTCTTTTGCGCCTGGAGCGCGAGGGCAGCCGTCGCGAACAATATGCTTAAAACGCCTTTTTTCATGGTGGTGTCACTGCATTTCAGACGAGAAAATACAGCTTATCGTTGTCATTTCCCACCCTTTTGACGCATCTCCTGCATTTTTTTCTGCGTTGCCTGCATTTCTTCCATCTTCTGCTGCCATTTCGACTTGGATTTGGGTTTGGTGCGGTTCTCGGCCAGTTGCGTCACGATCTTGTCGTGATCGATGATATAGTTCTGGATCACCCACTGCAGTACCAGCGTAATGAGGTTCGATACGGTATAATACCAGGTCAGGGCCGAAGGCAGGCGGTTAAAGAAGAACAGCAGCAGCACCGGGAAGAAATACGGCATGTATTTCAGCATCGGGTTGTTCTGATCGGGCGTCATGTTCATGTTGTACAGCGAGATCAGGAAACTGGTGATCACCGCGGTGATGGTGAACAGCGAAATGTGGTCGCCAAATCCCAGCGGAATGCTGAAAGGCAGTTGGGCGATCACGTCGTAGGTCGACAGGTCTTTCGCCCAAAGGAAGGGTTGTCCGCGCAATGCCACGCTGGCGTTGAAGAAGCTGTACAGCGCAAAGAAGATGGGAATCTGCAGCAGGGCCGGGATACAGCCGCCGAGCGGGTTTACGCCGGCTTCACGGAAAAGCTTCATCTGTTCCATGCCGAAGGTCTGCTGGTCGTCGCTGTACTTGGCCTTGAGCTGGTCTATTTCCGGTCGCAGCGCTTTCATCTTCGCGCCGCTCAGGTAGCTGGTGTACACCAGCGGCGAAGTAATCAGGCGGATGAAGATGGTCAGCAAGGCGATCACCAGGCCGTAGCTCGACAAAAACTTTTTGATAAAATCGAACACGGGCATAATGATGAACTGGTTGATGGGACGTACGAACGAATAAACACCCTGGCCCAGGTTCACGATCTTATCCATCTTGTCCACGCCGATATGCCGCAATATTTTATAGTCGTTCGGGCCATAATATACCTGTAGAGGCACCACCGCGGCATTACCGCTGTTCAGTTTTTTCTGGAAGCTGGCTTTGGCAGAAGTAATCAGCGTACCGGTATCTTCCGACGGCGTTACCCAGTCGAACTGGGCGGCGTCAAAATTCTCTTTATTGACCACCGTGGTATTGAAAAACTGTTGCTTGATGCTGGCCCAATGCACGGGCTTGTCGAATTTCTTCTGGTTGCCCGATACCATGTTGAAGTAATCGTACGCACCGTTCTCCACCAGTACCAGTTGCGATTGCTGGCGCTCGTAGCGCAGGTCTTTCTCCTGCTTGTGCGCGTCGACATTCCACTGGAAATTGAAACTCTGTTGTGTAAGCAGGGAATTGATCCCGTTCAGCTTCACGTTAAAATCGATCAGGTAAGAGCCGGGATGAACCACGAACTCGTGTATGATCGATTCGCCATTATTGCCGGTAAGCTCGTATTGCACCGTTTGATTGCCCGCGGCATCCGTTTGTGCACCCTTGTATTGAAAGAAAAGATCCGATACCTGCTTCGACTGGTTCGATGCCACGTTGACGGCGTAGCTGAATCGCTCGCTTCCCTTGTCGACCAGCTTCACCTGGCTGCTGTCGCCTTTCCTGAAATGCTTCAGGGCCACCTCGGCCGGTTGTCCGCCGCGGGTCGAGAACCGGATATCGAGCAGTTCGTTTCCGATCTGCTGGAACGATTCCACGCCGCGTGCGGCTTTCTCCCAGCCTGCCGTGGTACTGTCGAGCAACTGGTTGCTGCTGTCGACCGCCTTTGCAATCTCGTTCTCCAGCTTCTTTTTTGCCGCGTCTACCCGGGCAATCGAATCGGCATACTGCTGCTGCCTGATCTGCAGTTCCCGGCTGCTCTTCGACGAAAAAAACAAGTAAGCAAACAGGAGTACGCCTAACAGCACGAACCCGATGATTGTATTGCGGTCCATTCCTTGCATCAGTCAACGTTTTAAGCGGGCAAAGATAAGTGAAAGTTTGAGGTTTGAAGTTTGAGGTTTGAGGTGGGCCGCCGGGCGGGAGAGATCCCTGGTTTGGGGTAAAGGGTCAGGGTAAGCGGCCCTTAAATTTGTGGCCTTTTATATCGGAATATTTGAGCTTTTCTGCAAAGGCATATAATTGCCGGGCGAGAATAGTTAGTTTATCGTAAATGTCTTGAAAATAGGTGTCGCCAATTAGTCCGGCTACCCGGCAGCGATGTAGCTGGGACCGGAGCTCCCCTGTTTCGCCTTTGGCGATGAAAAGAGAATGCGAGAACTCAAGCCGGCTTGCCCTTTCAAACCCTTCAGCAATATTGTCGGCAATAGACCCTGCGCTGGACCGCATCTGTTCTCTCAGCCTTTTCTCATCGGCAAATTCCGGTTGCCGCACCAGCCCGCAAACCATCCGGTAAATTTCAATGGCGCGTTGCCATATTTCCAGGTCTTCAAAACTTTTAATGGTCGCCATCACTCAAAGCTACCCGACGAATCTCCTGCAGACAACCGTGATTTCACCCCAAATCAGGGACCTCTCCCGCCCAGCGGCCCGCCTCAAACCTCAAACTTCAAACCTTAAACCACTCACACCGTTTCCTTCTGCACACTCCGCTTTTCCTCCTTGCTTTCCGCGTAGTCTTTGGCGGCGCGGATGAAATGCACGAAAACCGGCTGGGGATTTTCAACAGTGCTTTTCAGTTCGGGATGGTATTGCACGCCGAAGAAAAAAGGATGCACGTCGGTGGGCAGCTCAACGATCTCGACCAGGCCGCTTTCGGGGTTTTTACCACTGGCGATAAGCCCTGCTTTTTCAAAATCGTCGAGATAGAGATTATTGAACTCCCAGCGGTGGCGGTGACGTTCGCTGATGCGGCTGCTGCCGTAGACTCGATGGGCCAGGGTACCTTCGGCGATCTCGCAGGCGTATGCGCCGAGGCGCATGGTACCGCCCTTGGCAGTGACGGTCTTCTGGCTGTCCATCAGGTCGATCACGGCATGGCCGGTGGAGGGGTCCATTTCGGTCGAATGCGCGTCGGACCAGTGCAGCACATTGCGCGCGTATTCGATCACGCTCATCTGCATGCCCAGGCAAATACCGAAAAACGGCAGCTTTTTTTCACGGGCGTATTTCACCGCAATGATCTTTCCTTCAATACCCCGGTGACCGAAGCCGGGCGCTACCAGCAATCCGTCGAGGTGACCGAGCTTCTCGTCCACGTTCTCCTCGGTAATGAATTCGCTGTGCACATTCATTACGTTGACCTTGCATTCGTTCATGGCGCCGGCGTGCACGAAAGCTTCGAGGATCGATTTATACGCATCCTGCAGTTCGATGTATTTGCCGATCAGGCCGATGGTTACCTTCGACTTAGGGTATTTCAGCTTGTCGAGAAATTCTTTCCATTTGCCCAGCTCGGGTTCACCGTACTGCGTGATATTCATTTTGCGAAGGCAGATAAGGTCGAGCTTTTCGCGCATCATGGCCAGCGGCACCTCGTAAATGGTCGGTGCATCGGCCGCCTCGATCACCGCTTCTTTTTTTACATTACAGAAGAGGGCGATTTTGCGCCGGATCTCGGGCGACAGCGGCTCTTCGGTGCGGCAAACGATCACATCGGGCTGAACGCCTTCCTGGCTGAGCATCCGCACGCTGTGCTGCGTGGGTTTGGTCTTCAGCTCTTTGGCGGCGCGCAGGTAAGGGATCAGGGTGAGATGCACCACTACACAATCTTCGTCGGGCAGCTCCCATTGCAGTTGCCGCACGGCTTCTATAAAGGGAAGGCTTTCAATATCGCCTACGGTTCCGCCGATCTCGGTGATCACTACGTCGTAGCCGTCCTGGCCCAGCAGCAGCATGCGCCGCTTGATTTCGTCGGTGATATGCGGAACCACCTGCACGGTACGGCCCAGGAAAGCCCCTTCCCGCTCCTTGTTGATAACGGTTTGGTATATGCGCCCGGTGGTAACGTTGTTCGCCTGCGAGGTAAAGATGTTGAGAAACCGTTCATAGTGGCCGAGATCGAGGTCGGTTTCGGCGCCATCTTCGGTTACATAACATTCCCCATGCTCATAGGGGTTGAGGGTGCCGGGATCTACATTGATGTACGGGTCGAATTTCTGGATGGTGACTTTCAGGCCGCGCGCCTGTAACAGCTTACCCAGCGAGGCGGCAATAATGCCCTTGCCCAGCGATGAGGTAACACCGCCTGTCACGAAAATATATTTTGCCATAAGACGAATTTCCTGCTTACCGCGTTAAAAGTCTGAAGT
>JBDHYM010000110.1:0-10432 GCA_039811405.1 Flavihumibacter sp.
TGCTTGTGCAGTTCCTGCGATTGCATCAGTTGGAACGACTCGTAGTTTTCCTGCAGTTGCAGCAGCTTCTGCCGGCGGTTGTCTTCGGGCAGCATGTCGAGCGTCATCACATCGGGCAGGGCGTCGTTGTTGAAGTCGGCGATATCCACCCCCATCGAAAAGTGGGAGAGATGGGTGAACGATTTTTTCGATTCTTCCCTGAAGGTGCCGTTGCCATTGTTGATGTACAGGAAGTCCTGCTCGTTATAGTCGTTGGTTACATATATATCCTGCCAGCCGTCTTTGTTGACATCGGCAACGGCAATGCCCAGGCCGAACGTGAGCGGGCTTTGCGCAATGCCTGCCTGGCGGGTGATATCGATAAAATGCCCGTTCCTGTTTTCATATAATTTGTTCCCGGCCAGTGAATCGGTTTCCTGTCTGAAACGGGTAAACTCCAGGTTGTCGATTTTTTGCGTGCTGTGGTTCAGCAGGAACATATCGAGGTCGCCATCGTTGTCGAAGTCGAAGAAAGCAGCCTGGGTGCTGTAGCTTTTATCAGCGAGCCCGTATTCAGCCGCCTTATCGATGAATTTATTGTTGCCCTGGTTAATGAACAACTGGTTCTTTCGTTGCTCTTCGGGTAGTTTGCCTGAGTAGCAAACATATATGTCAAGCAGGCCGTCGTCGTTGACATCGGCCATGGTAACGCCTGTTTTCCAGCTTTTGTCGCGGCCGCCTACGCCGGCTGTTTTGGTGATGTCTTTGAATTTCAGGGAACCCATATTGAGGAACAACCGGTTGGGTTTCATGTTGGCGGAGAAATAGAGGTCGATGAGCCCGTCGTTATTGATGTCACCGGCTGCCACGCCGCCGCCGTTGTAAAAGTATTCGTAGGCGAGCACGTTCAGGTTCTCTGTTTCATTGATCTCGTTGGTAAATGCAATGCCGGTTTCACCGGGAGGCAGCAGGTTGAAAAGAGTAGCCTGTTGCGCGTGGAGAGCTGTGTGCAACAGCGAAATACCAATGAGGGCGGTGAGCCGTTTTAACCAGTGTGCTTTCATGGTGTGCGCGTTGAGAAACAGGAAGGATATATAGGGGAATCCGGTCATTTTCTTAATGAAACAGGACTACCATAAAGATAGTCCTGTTTCTATTATATCAGCTTATTGCATCAGCTTGTTATTTGTCCCACCACATGCGCGACGACCATTTGTCACCACCGTCGAGGCCACCCAGCGCAGCCTGGTAGTTGGCTGTGTTGGCAGAAGCTTCGGTAACGGGGTAAATATGGCGGCGGGGGATCACCGTAGAGAACTGGCCGGGGTAGCTTACCGGGGTCAGCACAGGAAATCCTGAACGGCGCCAGTTGTTCCAGGCTTCGGTGAAGTTCAGGAATGAACCTGTAGCCAGCCAGAACTGGGTATTGATCAGCTCCAGTTCACGACCTGCCGTCAGCGTTTGCGAAGAAGCATAGCTGTTGATGGTGGAGGCACTGATTACACCGGTCGCATCATTGAAGGTTGCATAAGTACCCAGCGTAGCGGCAATGCCCTGCTGGTAATACGCTTCAGCGCTGGAGGCGCCTACGCTCCATCCCCTGAATTTCGCCTCAGCCAGCAGGTAAGAAACCTCTGCATAGGTGAGGAAGAATATCGGGCCGTTGAGGTCGTAATACAGGGCAGTCCGCGGACGCGAATATTTACCCAGGATTTCGGCAGCCGTTGTACCGGCACCCACAGCGCCGGGATAGTCGGGATCATTGCCTATATAATAGGCGCCGGGGGTAGTGATCTTACCGTTCGGTGCGCCAAACTGGGCAGAGGGCGTGGTGTTCGACACAGTGGGCTGTACCGAAATATCCACGGCGGCGGCAAGATCAACCACTTCTGAAATAACCGACAAACGGGGGTCGCTGGTTTGCTTCAGGTAGTTGATGAATGTCTTGCTCCAGCGGATGTATTCTATGTCTCCCTTCAGGGTCATGGTGCGGGGATTCTCGCTGCCATGGCTGCTGCTGTTTTCACCAAACAATAAGGCGTTGTCGCTATTGCTGCTGAATACACCGCCGGCAAATGCTTTCTCTGCATAGGTTTTTGCCGTAGCAGCATCAGCTTTGGTGAGGCGCATAGCCATGCGCAGCATCAGTGAATAGCCGAACTTCTTCCACTTTGCCATGTCGCCGTGGTAGATCAGGTCGGCTTTTGGGCCGGCTGCTGAAGCGTTTATGCGTGACAAAGCGCCATCCAGGTCGCTCAGCAACGACGAATAGATGCTTTGCTGGCCGTCGTATTTCGGGAAGATAGTACCGAGCGATGTACCGTTGAAGCCCTGCAGGGCTTCGCTGTAGGGAACATCACCATAGGTGTCGGTGATGTATTGAATCGCCAGTGCTTTCATGATAACCGCACAGCTAACGAGGTTGGTCTTATCCGCATCGTCGGCGTGCTTTTTTATGATGGCATCGCTGTAGCCTGCCGACCGGTAGCAGTCGTTCCAGGCGCGGGCCGCATAGTCGTTCGTGTTGCCCGACTCGGTGTACTTATCCATGTTAGCCAGGTAGCCTGCCGAAGGAGAGGCCAGTACCTGCGCCCAACCCGATTCAAAGATGAACCCGCTTTCATAACCTGTAATCGCGCCTTTGTATTCGTTCTGGCTGGCTGCCAGGAAATATTCAGCGTCGAAGTTGCCGGGTGATTGCTGGTTGGGGTCGGTATTAAGTTTTTCGAAATCTTTGGTGCATTGCGTGAAGAGCAGGCTCGTCGCAGCTACACCAATTATTGTTTTAATACGCATGCAAAATATTTTTGGTATTTTATAATAAGGTAATTCGGTTAGAAGTTCACTTTCAGGTTCAGACCCAGTGCACGCGTTGGCGGCAGGTTGCGGCCTTCAATACCATAGTAAGCAATCGTTGAACCGAACGACTCTTCTGGATCGATATTCTCTGCTTTCTTGTACAGGATCAGGAGGTTCCTGGCTGTGAGTGACAGTTGAACACCCTTGAACACTTTTGTTCCCTTCAACAGCGAAGCCGGCAGGTTATACGACAACGCTACCTGGCGCAGCTTGATGAAATCGCCGCTCTGCACGTGCTGCGCAGTGATACGTGACGACAGGGTAGACCAATAGGTTTCTGCGGTTACATGCTGGGTGTTCTTGCCGCCGTCTTCCAGTACGCCATCTACAGTGATGCCGTCCGCACGACCTTCGAGCGTTTCTTTCGACAAGCCGGCGCTCATGGCTGAACGGCTGGTCATCGAGATCAGCTTGTTACCGAAGTTATAGTCGATCAGGAAAGAGAAGCTGAGGTCTTTGGTAATACCAAATTCGTTGTTGAAGCCGCCATAGAACGTCGGCAGCACACTGCCGAGCTGCGACATACTGGTGGCCCGCAACGGAAGACCCGAAGCGTCTACAACGATATTGCCGGAAGCGTCTCTTCTATAGTCCCATCCCATGATCTGAGGACCGGGCTTACCTACTACGTAAGCAGTAACCAGGTCGCCCAGGGTTTCGCGGGCCTGGCCGATATTGATATTGCTGTTGTCTTCGGTGGTGTGCAGGATCTCGTTTTTAACCTTTGTCATGTTGATCGACGACTTCCAGTAGAAATTGCCTGACCTGGCGATGGTGCCGCTCAGCAACAATTCGATACCGCTGTTTTTGGTAGAGCCAGTGCCTACGAAGCCGCTGCTATAGCCGGTTGCACGGCTGAGCGTAGCGCCCATGATCTCGTTTTTGGTTTTCTTGGTAAACCAGGCGAGGTCAACATTCAGGCGGCCGTCGAAAAAGCGCAGTTCGGTACCCACTTCAATTTCCTGGGCTACGAAGGGCTTCAGCAGACCGTTCGGCAGGTCTGTGTTATAGGTACCCAGGGGAATACTGTTGTAGTTATTGGCCTGCAGCGAATAATAGATCTGTGTCTTGTATGCCTGTGTCAACTCGTTGCTGGTGTTGGCCCAGGAAGCGCGCAGCTTACCGAACTGCAGGATACCGGGCTGCATCAGTTCGGAGAAGATGAAGCCTGCAGTTACCGCAGGTACAAATACACCGTTTTTGCCGGGAGGCAGGGTTGAGTACACATCGTAACGGCCGGTGGTACCGAGGGTCAGCATATTGTTCCAGGTCGCATCTACACTATAGTATGCAGAATGTACCTCGGTTTGCCAGTACTCGATAGACGCACGTTTGTTGTACAGGTTATTGTAGCTGTACCAGTCACGCGCAATGAACGGATCACCCGACAGGTGGCTCAGCGAGTATTCGTTTTTACGAATGTTGCCGCCGACGATGGCGCTCAGGTCCAGTTCACCGAACCTTTTGTTGGCGCCCAATATACCGTCGATGTTCAGCTCATGCCGTTCTGATTTGTCGAGGTTCTGCAGGGCACCGCTGGCAAATACGCCGTTATAGGTGGTGTTCCTGTAACCGGTACCCCAGGGCTCTGCTTTGAAAGCATTGTCATGGATCAGGTCATAACCTACTTTGGCTTGTGCATATAACCAATCGGTAATCTTGTACTTCGCTCCCAGCGAAGAAACCAGCCTTTGGCGATTGGTGTTGTTCTGCAGTTTGTTCACTACAAACCAGGGGTTGGTAGCATAGATATTACCGACGATGGCTTCTGTACCGTCTATGGGATTGTAACCCGGTGCCAGGGTAGCCTGGTCGATATTGGTGGCCAGGAAGCGCACGTTGTTTACGTTCATCGGCGCATCGCTCAGGTAAGAGATACCGTCTACTTCCTGGTTGATGAAGTTGGCATAAGCCTGAACCGAGAGTTTATCGGTAATATTCTGGTCGGCGTTGAGGCTGATGTTATAGCGCTTCAAACCGCTGTTGCGAACAATACCGTTGTTGTTCAGGTAGCTTAAGCCAAGCCTGAATGCACCGGCCTCGCCGCTGCGGCTGATGGCAACGGTATTGGTCAGTGAATTACCGGTTTGATAGAACTTCTGGATGTTGTTCTTCACAGCTACGTAGGGATAAGAGTTGCCGTCATAACCCAGAACGCTGCTGCCATCGAGCTTAGGACCCCAGGTGGAGTAGGCAGAATTGATCGCGTCGTTCTGGTTGGTCGGCTTAACACCCAGCGATCCCTGTCCGTATTCATACTGGAAGTCGGTCAGGTTCATCGCTTTCTCTGCCATATAGTTCAGGTTGTATTCAACCGAGAAATCTTTACGGCCTTTTTTACCCAGTTTCGTAGTGATCATGATAACACCGTTGGTGGCGCGTGAGCCATACAGGGCCGAAGCGGCCTGGCCTTTCAGCACCGTCATGCTTTCTACGTCGTCGGGGTTGATGTTGCTGATACCGTCGCCGTTATCAGAACCACCCCATTCGCCGGCTGCACCGCGCTGTGAGTTATCGATGGGAACCCCGTTGATAACATAGAGCGGAGAACCGGCGCCGTTCATACTGGGCAGACCGCGAAGCAGCAGCTTGGACGTTCCCGCGGGGCCGCTGTTTGTACCGCGAACGCTCAGACCGGCAACCTGGCCGGCCAGCGAGTTGGCAATATTGGTTTCTCTTGCTTTGGTGAGCTGCTCGCCGTTCACGGCAGTAACGGCATAACCGAGTTTCTTTTGCTCTTTGGTAATGCCGAGGGCAGTTACCACCACTTCATTCAGGTTGCTGGCGCTGGTACTCAGCGACACATTGACCGAACTGGTGCCTTCGCCTACCGAAATGGTTTGCGAGGAGAACCCTACCGAACTGATCTCCACCCTGATCGCACCCGCGGGTACCGAAAAAGAGAAGTTTCCGTTCGCATCGGTCGTTGTCACGTTGGGGTGGCCTACCACTTTAACGGTGGCGCCAACAACGGGGCTGTTAGCTCCATCCTTAACTGTGCCCGACAGCTCGCGCGTTTGCGCCATTGCCAGGATAGCAGAAAGCATGAGAAAGATGCCTGATAAGACTTTCTTCATAAGCTTTGTTTGTTTTTGGTTTTTTGTTTCTGTTAGATGATGAATGACAATAGACTCCCTGGCAATCAGCCAGAAAGATTTCCCGGCCCTGAAGAACCGCGAAATAAGCTATATAAGTTACAGGAAATGTGTATTGAATACAAAAAAGATAACCTGCGTTTGGCGTGGGACAAACAGGCAAAAGCAGTTATATATACCAAGCAGTGTAGTAGCATCAACATATTACATGTTGATTTTAAAAATTTAGGCAAACTTAATAAAAATTTAAGAAGTATTCCAAGTAATTTAAAAAAGATACGCCTCCGCGTATTCATATTAAAAAAATATTTATTACTAAAGGCGTTTTATCGATATAAGGAATATATATACCGGTTTCTAAAGCGGAAAATGGACTGCGTCTAGTTCCATTACCGGCGATGTACTTTTTAAAGCGTATCACGTTAAAATGATATTTAATATAATACCGGTTTTTTCTTTGGGCGTCATTAAACCTTCCTGTTTAATAAGGTCATAGTGTAACGCAACGCTTTTTTATGAAACCATTTATCATACCTGCTGTATTTTGTCTGGGGGTGCTGTTTACCTACTGTGGAAAGGACAATAGCCTTCCCTTGCCTGAAAAACCGGTTACCGATAGTTTTAAAGTGGAGGTTGCCAATGGCTACGGGAGCGGAACCTATAAAACGGGAGACACGGTACATATATTCAGCGTGGCATACAATAGCTCCAACCAGGTATTCGGCGCATGGTCGGGCAATGATGCCACTTTGCTGGAAGCACCTGCAGAATGGCATACCTGGTTTGTAATGCCTGCCAGAAATGTAAACTTTACAGGCAGTGTTAATAGTATGCAGCCCTTTACGTTGGCACACGAACAGATACAGGGAAAGGATCGTCCTAAATCCGTTTATTACTATTTTCCTGCTAATCATACGGGCATTGTGTACCTCCTGCACGGTACCGGCGGCAGCGCGAAGAATTTAGTGGCGAGCTACGAGTGGCAATTACTGATCAACGACCTGGTCAATAATAAATACGCTGTAATTATTACTGAATCGGAAGAAACAACCAAAGCAGCCGGTGATTCGGCAAGGTGGAGCAATACCCCGTGGGATACAATCACCAACGTTGATTTTGCCAACATAAGAATCATTACCGATACCTTTTACCACCGTGGCGCTACAGACAGAAGCAAACCCAGGTACTCTATAGGCATGAGCAATGGCGGTAATTTTTCAACGGCTTTATCCGCTATTTATACATTCAAGGCAGGGGTGAGCTATTGCGCCCCTTCCGGCAACTACATTGCAGAAAATACCGCCACGCCGCTACAGTTTTGCATGGCGCAGTTTGATGATAATCCAAACGTCGGCCCAACGGGTAATGCCAATGCTTTAAACAATGCCAAAACGATGACAAACAGGGGTATTTGCAGCAAATATTTTAGTAAGCCCCATTCGCCATTGTATCCTCAGCGATTTGCCAGACGCGGCGATATCAGCCTTGCGCAATCCGCAGCGATTTTCAATGAGCTGAAAGCAAACGGTTTTCTTGATGCGGGGAATTATTTTAAAGGATATGTGGATGGTTTCCTGGCTGCCTATGGTTCGAATCCCGCTGCGTTTCCGCAAATAAACAGCCTGTCGCTCAATCAAAAATTAACGGTTACCGAGCAGATCAGCCTTTCCGTCTCTGATCATCACATATACAGCGATTATAACAGGGCTACACTGTCTTTTCTGAAAGGACTTTGCCAGTAAATAAAAAAGGCAAGATGAACTCATCTTGCCTTTACCTGTTGCCCGACCTGGATTCGAACCAAGACAAACAGAACCAAAATCTGTCGTACTACCATTATACTATCGGGCAATCCGTTCCGCTAAGGGAGTGCAAAAATAGCAGACGGCAACATTAACTCCAAAAAAAACTCGGTTATTATACAGCAAGGGTCACTCGCTTATTACCACTATTTTTAACCAAACAACCGTTATGCATACCCCCCGTAGAAAATTCCTGACCGGCGCCGGCAAATGGGGACTGGGCGCCGTTTTAACCACCGCGTTTCAGCCGGCCTGGAGTCGCGGCCTGACCCACAGCCTCGAAAAATTCCGCCACTGGCCTGCGCCCGAGCTGGCTGGCGAAGAGGAATTCTGGTACAGCATCCAGCAGGCATACACGGTTTCCCCCTCGCTGATCAACCTGAACAACGGGGGCGTGAGCCCCTCTCCCCGGGTGGTGCAGGAGGCGATGAAAAAATACCACGACCTCAGCAATGAGGGCCCCAGCTACTACATGTGGCGCATTCTCGATGCGGGCCGCGAACCCCTGCGCCGCAACCTGGCTAAACTCGCGGGCGCCGACCCCAATGAAATCGCGATCCAGCGAAACGCTTCGGAGGCGCTGGAAACAGTCATCTTCGGTCTGCCGCTGCGGGCAGGCGACGAAGTGGTGCTGTCGAAGCAGGACTATCCCAATATGATCAATGCCTGGAAACAGCGGGAAGCGCGCGACGGCATCAAACTGGTATGGATCAATCTTGACCTGCCGTCTGAAGACAGGGCTTACCTGACAGGCCAATATACCAGGGCTTTTACGCCCAAAACCAAGGTGGTGCATATCACCCACATCATCAACTGGAACGGCCAGATACTGCCGGTAAAGCAGATCGCCGATGCCGCCCATGCCAGGGGAATCGATGTGCTGGTAGATGGGGCCCATAGCTTTGCCCATTTCAATTTTACCATTCCCGACCTGGGCGCCGACTATTTCGGCACCAGCCTGCACAAATGGCTGAGCGCCTCCATCGGCACGGGCATGCTGTATGTGAAAAAAGAAAAGATCGCCGCCTTATACCCGATGTTCGGATCGCCTGATCACCGGTCGCCCGATATCCGCAAATTCGAGAACCTCGGCACACGCCCCTTCTTTATCGAGCAGGCGATCGGCAAAGCCATCGAGTTTCATGAAATGATCGGTATTGAGCGCAAGGAGAAAAGACTGCATTTCCTGAAGAATTACTGGATCAGCAAGGTGAAAGACATTCCCGGCGTGGAGATTGGCACACCATTATCGCCCGAATTCGGTTGTGCCATCGGGTTAGTCAATATCAAGGGCAGGAAACCGTCGGAGCTCGACAGTTTCCTGTATGACAAATATAAAATTCACGTGGTCGGCATCGAATGGGAGAACATCCGGGGTGTGCGAATTACCCCTCATGTATATACCAGCATCAAGCAGCTCGACCTGCTGGCCGATGCGATCAGGGAATTTGCACAGCAAAAAAGTTTTTAAACCGCTTTCACCAGGAAATAATCGCGTTTTCCTTTCTGGATAAGCATATACCGGTCGTTCAGCAGCAGGTCGCGGGTAATGCTGGCATCGATGCCTTTTACCTTGCTTTTATTAACGCTGATGCCCCCGTTCTGCACCATTTTCCGGGCTTCGCCCCTGCTGGGAAAGATGCCGGTGTCAGCCAGGAAGCTTACAATATCGACCCCGCTGTCCATACCCGTGCGGCTGTATTCTACCTGCGGAACCCCGTCGAGCACCTGCAGCAACTGGGTTTCATTGAGTTGCTGCAATACCTCGGTGGTGGCATTGCCGAACAGTATTTCGGAGGCCTTTAACGCAAACGTGTATTCTTCAGCACCGTGCACCAGGGTGGTGATCTCGGCGGCAAGCGTTTTCTGAAGCAGCCGCTGGTGGGGCGCCTGCTGGTGCTGCGCAGCCAGTGTTTCGATCTCTTCCTTGGGCAGGAAGGTGAAAATCCTGATCCATTTCGCCGCATCGTCGTCGGATGCATTCAGCCAGAACTGGTAAAACTGGTAGGGAGATGTTTTGACAGGGTCGAGCCATACATTGCCCTTCTCCGTTTTCCCGAATTTGCCGCCGTCTGATTTGGTCAGCAGGGGACAGGTAAACGCAAAGGCCTCGCCACCGCCCATCCGCCGGATCAGCTCGGTACCGGTCGTGATATTTCCCCACTGGTCGCTGCCGCCCATCTGCAGTTTGCAGTGCTTATGGGTGTACAGCCAGTAAAAATCATATCCCTGGATCAGTTGGTAGCTGAATTCGGTGAAGCTGATGCCGCTGTCGCCCTCGATCCGTTTGCGCACGCTGTCCTTCGACATCATGTAATTCACCGTAATATGTTTGCCCACATCCCGGATAAAATGCAGGAATCCAAGCCCTTTAAACCAATCGTAATTATTCACTATTTCGGCCGAATTGGGCAGTTCAGGGTTAAAATCAAGGAATTTGGACAACTGGCCTCGGATGCCGGCCAGGTTTTTCGCCAGCGTTTCCTCGTCCAGCATTTTGCGCTCCTCGGCTTTGAACGAAGGGTCGCCCACCATACCGGTGGCGCCGCCAACCAGCGCGAAAGGTTTATGCCCGGCTTTTTGCAGGTGCACCAGCAGCAGGATGGGCACCAGGCTGCCAATGTGCAGGCTGTCGGCCGTAGGGTCGAACCCGATATAACCTGCCGTCATCTCTTTATTGAGCTGTTCTTCCGTTCC
>JBDHYM010000111.1:0-10378 GCA_039811405.1 Flavihumibacter sp.
TCCCTGCAGGTATTTTGCATATGCCTGCAGGATGGTGCGGTTACCGCTGTCACCGATGGCATGGGTGCACATCTGGAAATCTTTCTCATACAGCAGGGCCGCTACTGAATCAAAATGGGCCGGCTGGCTCAGCAGAAAGCCATAGTAACCCGGCCGGTCTGTATAAGGGGCCAGCAGGCAGGCGCCGCGCGAACCCAGCGCACCGTCGCCGTACACTTTAAAGCTGCGCACGTTGAGCCGGTCGGTTTTCCATTTGCCCTTGCGGAAAGCCCATTCGTAATTGGAAGCCGCATCGCTCAGCATGGCATACACGCGCATTTTCAGTATGCCGGCTTTTTGCAGCGAGTCGATGGTTTCGATGGCATGGGCCATCAGCCCGCAGTCATCAACCGTGGTAAGCCCCACCGCAAAACAGTTGTTTTGCGCCTGCTGCAGGGAGGTGGCGATCATATCGGCGCCGGGACCAGGAATATGGTTGGCAACGAGGTCAACGGCATTGTCGATCAGCAATCCCGTTAGCTGGCCGTTCTTTACCATCACTTCACCACCGGTAAGCGTAGTACCTGGTTTCAGGCCGGCGAGCGACAATGCCTGTTCGTTGGCAATGGCAGCATGACCGTCGATACGTGATAGCAATACAGGGCGGCCGGGAAACAGCCGGTTAAGCTCGGTATTATCGGGAAAGGATTTATTGCTCCAGTCGTTCTGGTCCCAGCCGCGACCAATCAGCCAGCCGTCGGGGTGCGTTTTGCCGAACGCAGCCAGCGTATCGAGTGCCGCCTGCCAACTGGTGGTGCCGGTAAGGTCGGCCGTTTGCAGGCCAAGGCCATATTGGTAGAAATGCGCGTGCGCGTCGATGAAGCCGGGAAAGATGGCCTTGCCGCCGGCGTCGAGCTTTTCAGGAGCGCTGTACTGCTCTTCGACGGCAGCGCCGGAACCGGTAGCGAGTATCTTTCCGTCTTTAACGGCCATGGCCTCTGCGATGGTGAAGCTGCTGTCGACTGTATAAATACGGGCGTTAACGACCAGCAGGTCGGCCTTTTTTCGGTTATTGCAGGCCGTTATCAAAAGGCAGCCTGCCGCTACAACGGTAAGTATTCGCATGATTGGTGTTTTCAAATTTTGATCAATCCAAAAACAGTATCGACTACCAGGTTAAGCAGGCTGTCGCGGAACTGCTGGATGCGTATGACAGAAAGGCCTGCCTGTTTAAGTGCTACCATTTCAGCCAGATCTTTCTGGCTGAGCACAAGCCATTCAAAGTCTGCCGTGGTGAGCCGTTTCTCCATGAGCAGGGTCGTCCACCGTTTCAGGTTCTCCCTGGTTTCTTCGAGGAATTTCTTTCCGTCTTTGATCGCTGCTTTGGTATAGTGCTGCAAAAAGGATTTGGCAAGCTCTTCTACTTTCTGTTTCAGGGCAGTGAATATGTCTTCGAAGTCGATTGCAGCGGCCATTGTTATTGCAGTTCTTTGGGTTTGATCTTGCCGCTTTCCAGTTCCGACAACTGGTCGAAGGCTTTCCCCACCTGTATCCTGGCTTCGTCGATAAAGGTGTCAGAGAGGGTGCTGTCTTTTTGCCAGCGTGCGAGGAAGCCGCCCATGAGGTGGTGTTGCGGATCGCGCAGCAGCTTCCACATTTCGATGCGGATGCCGTTATTGCGGCGATGCAGCTCGTATTCGTACACCTTGTCCCAGGTGTCGGTAAACTTTTCCACGGCTTCTTTCTGCGAGCTGTATGCTTTACCGGCTTTTGCCATCAGCTTGAGCGCGTCTACTTTCAGCCCGGTGGTCTGCGCATATACATATTGGTCATAGGGCGCCGTAGCCACGCAGGCAGACAGGCCCGTGGCCAGTATCAGCGCCAGCAGCCAGACCAGCGCCCGAGGCGGGGTTTTCTGAACAGGCAGGTCAGATACCATATAAAAACTGGTCGCGCATATAATCCACTACTGCTTCAAAGCTGTTGGTTTCATTGTATATCCGCAATTGACGGTCGGCGCCGGTGCCGGCTTCCATCAGGTTGGGCACCAGGTTGAGAATGTGGCGGCTGCCGAGCTGGTCTACCACGTCGTCCACGAAATCGAGCAGCTCATAGATCAGTACGCGGGTATTTACCTCTTCTTCCTTGCCGAAATCGATCAACCTCCCGTCGAGGCCGTACCGGCTGGCCCGCCATTTGTTTTCGTTTATCAGTGCCCGTGAGTACTGGATAAAGTTCATGTTCTGCGTGCGCAGCTTGTAGATTTTGGCGCAGATGGCCTGGAAAAGGGCGGCGATGATAATGGTCTCGTGCGCAGACATCGGCACGTCGCATATACGAAACTCAACGGTATTGAAGAATGGATGCACCCGCAGGTCCCACCATATTTTCTTCGCATTGTCGATGCAGTTGGTCTTTACCAGCAGCTTGATGAAATTATCGTAGTCTTCGATGGTATCGAAGAATTCGGGTATGCCTGTACGCGGAAACTTGTCGAATACTTTGGTGCGAAATGATTTGTAACCTGTATGACGACCTTCCCAAAACGGGCTGTTGGTGCTGAGCGCATAAATATGCGGCAAAAAATAACGGGTGCTGTTGGCGATATGGTTGGCCATTTCGCGGGTTTCCATGCCTACGTGCACGTGCAGGCCGAAAATAAGGTTGCTGCGGGCTGCTTCCTGCAGCTCGTTAACGATCTCGTTGTACCGCGCGTGATCGGTGATCAGTTGCTGCTGCCAATGACTGAAGGGATGGGTGCCCGCGGCAGCCATGGCAAAGCCAAGGTCGCCCGCTACGCCGGCGATGGTTTTGCGCAGGGTCGATACGTCGTGCAGGGCCTCGTCGATGTCGCGGCAGATATCGGTGCCGACTTCCACCACGGCCTGGTGCATCTCGGCTTTTACCTTGTCTTTAATGATCTTCTGGCCCTCCAGCACGATCTTCTGCTCGTGGCTTTTCAGCTCCCGCGTTTGCGGGTCGAGTACCATATACTCTTCTTCTACGCCGAGGGTAAACTGGTTATAATTTATGCTGCTCATCTTTCAAAATCAAAAGGCAAAAGTAAAATGGCAAAAATGGGCTTCGGTGTTGGGTTACCGTGCAGAATGCCGCTGAATACTTCTGCTTCTCGTTGTTTTTGTTGTTTTCAGATATTGTTTTCGTGGTTTGCGCACTCTCAGAGACCCTCTTTTGGAGGAATCGCCTTTTTGCCTTTTGAATGATTGCTTTGACTGCTATATCAATCTCTCTTTTCCGGCGCTTCTTTTTATGTATTCACCCCAGGTAAGGTTGTCGCGGTTGGGCTCGTGTGCCAGGGCTTTTTCGATGGCGTAGCTGGCGGCTGTTTCCACCACCCAGGCGAAGTTTTCTTCGCCCACACTTTTTATTTCGGCATCGGGGGCGGGGTTGCAGAAATCGATGGCATAAGGAACGCCGTCGCGCAGGGCCAGCTCTACCGTATTGAAATCATACCCGAGGTAATGGTTGATGCGCAGCACGATGTCTTCCATGAGCCTGAGCTTTTCCGCCGAAGGCGAAAAACCGGCCTGGTAGCGCAGGTGGTGCGGATTGCGCGGCTCATAAGGCATGATGCGCACGTATTTGCCGCCGATGCAATAGCAGCGATAATATTCTTCGAAAATGATCTCTTCCTGCAACAGCATAACGAGCTCGCCGGTTTCGGCATGCTTGTTATAGAAGTCTTCCTTGCTTTCGAGCCGGTATACATTTTTCCAGCCGCCGCCGGCGAATGGTTTCATATAAGCGGGGAAGCCTACATAGTTGAAAATGCCATCCCAGTCGAGCGGGTAAGCCAGGTTGGAAAAGCTGTTTTCGTTGGTGTCGGCCGGGTGCTGCCGAGAGGGAAGTATAACGGTCTTGGGTACCGGAACGCCGATCTTGGTAGCGAGACAGTTGTTGAAGAATTTTTCGTCGGCGCTCCACCAGAAGGGATTGTTGATAACGGCGGCGCCGCAGAGAGCTGCATTTTTCAGGAAAGCGCGGTAAAACGGAACGTCCTGCGAAATGCGGTCGATGATCACGTCGTACCCGCTGGATTCACCCTGAATAACTTTATCGATCGTGACCGGTTCAGCTATGATCCCTTCGATCTGTTTGCTGTTGACCCGGTCGATAAATGCCGTGGGAAAACTCCTTTCCTGGCCGAACAATATGCCAATTTTTTTCATAATCGTTTTGGTTCGTTGATGGTATTTATGTTGAATCAATATAATTGATTTTCGGCAAAATCCTGTAATTTCCCGCTTTTGCTAATCTGCGTGTGAGCATGTTATCGCAACCGATGGGCCCGATGGCCAAAAACTGCGTTAGAAAAATTGAATTGAAGATCGAATCCATCCCTCTCGACAGAGAGGTGCTGGTGGATATTTACCTGCCGGAGGGGTACCCGGCAGCGGGAAACCTGCCTTTGCTGCTGATCAACGATGGCCAGAATATGGAAGAGCTTGGCTTGCAGACCATGATGAACGATGGTTTCGCCAAAAAACGGTACCGTCCGTTTGTGGCGGTGGGTATCCATGCCGGGCAGCACCGCAAGCTGGAATACGGTACGGCCGCCGAGCCCGACTACCTGGGCCGGGGCAACCTGGCGGGCGCCTACACCTCTTTTGTTTTCGATGAATGCCTGCCGGCGGTACGCCGGGCGCAACCGCATGCCGAATTCAGCGAAAAGCTGTTTGCCGGTTTTTCGCTGGGTGGGCTTACCGCGCTCGACATTGTGTGGTCGCATGCACATGAATTCAGCCGTGTAGGCGTGTTTTCGGGATCATTGTGGTGGAGAAGCCTCGACCAGGACGACCCTGCTTACGACGACGACCGGCATCGTATCATGCACCGGCTGATCCGCGAGGGCAACTACGCACCCTGGCTGCGGTTTTTCTTTGAAACGGGCACTTTCGATGAAACCAGCGACCGCAATAACAATGGCATCATCGATTCGATAGACGATACACTGGCGCTGATCGCCGAATTAAAGGCGAAAGGCTACGACAGCGACCATATCCGGTACCTGGAGCTGGCTGACGGCAGGCACGATATTGCCACCTGGGCGCGGGCGATGCCGGTTTTTTTCGACTGGGCGTTGGGCGCGCCATAAAAGAACCAAAGGCCAGGAATAAGAAAGCCGCCGGTAGAAAAATCTGCCGGCGGCTTTTTTGTGCTTGGTGGGCTGCTTAGAAATTGAAGCGGATACCCACCTGGCTGCTCCAGCGGGTGCTGTTATACGCGCCGTCGCTGACAATATATGGTTTGTTGTTCGGAATATTCTTGAATTTGAAAGTCGGCGTCAGGTCGCTGTTGCTTACGTAATTCACGAATTCCAACACTTTGTAGTTGTCGTTCGACATATAATAGATCATGCCCCAGTTACGGTTCAGCATATTGGTCAGGTTGAATATGTCGTAGGTGAGCTGGAACTGGTAGGTTTTCTTCGCTATGCGAATATTCACATCCTGTTGCAATTTGAAGTCGATCACATGGGTGAAGGGCAGGCGGGCGCCGTTCCGTTCTGCATATTCGCCGCGGTGCTTACGCAGGTATTTGTCGCTTTCAATGAAGTTATTAAACATATCCCACTGCTGCGCGGGTGTAACAGCTCCGTCTTGCACGAAAGTTATTTCGCTGCTGTTGCGGGGAATATATATCAGGTCGTTGTCTTCGTTGTTGTCGTAGTCGCGAACCATGCCTTTTGCCATTACATAGCTGAAGGGAGCGCCGCTTTGCCCGGTGTACACGAGCGACACGGTAGTGGCCAGCGCCTTATGGGCATAAACGAATTTCTTGGCCACGAACGCGGTTATGCGGTGTGCAATGTCGAAATCGCTGATGCTCCGGGTGAGGTAGTTGCGACCGTTTACTGTTTCCATATAGCGCCATTGCGAACTGTTCTGCGAGCTGGTGGCCTCGTTCAGCACGAGGGAGTTGCCGTAAGAATAGTTGGCGTTGGCAGAAAATCCGTGCTGCCAGGCTTTGTCGATGGTGAAGGTGAAGTTATACGCAAATCCTTTGCGGTCGGGATTATTATATAGCAGGTAAACACCGGTATAGGGGTTGCTGCCGTTGGCGCGCATAGGGATGGCCGCCGGGAAGTTACCACTCAATGAATATACATTCCTGCTATCTGCTCCCTGCGACTTCGCTGTGGGCGGCAGGATGTTCACGCTCTGGTAAGCCACTTCGTTGATGTTCTTGGTAAAAACACCCTCGATGGTGGCGCGCCAGCCGCTGCCGAGGTTCTTATCAACCGCCAGCGAGGTGCGCAGCACTTTGTTCATCCTGAAATCTTTGGAGACCAGGTTTACTTCACCCGAAGGCAGGTTGGCGGTACGGCCAAGATCGGCCAGGGTGTATTGGTTGAACGGGTCAGGCCGGAAAGCTACGTTCGATGCGCTGATACCGGCAATGCTAACTCCGTTGTTGTTGTACACGGCGCCGGGCCAAACCAGGGGTACGCGGCCGGTGAACATGCCCACGCCGCCGCGGAAGGTGATGCCTTCATCGGGCAAACGATAGGTGAAGCCGATGCGGGGATTAAGCGACCATTTCGGGCTGGATATCTGGCCGCTGCGGGCACCCCTCAGGTCGTAATAGCCTGAGATGGCGGCCAGCGCCGTATCGTTGAAGAATTGGTCGGTAGTGGGCGTGGTTAAAAACCTGGTATTATCTGCCCGCAACCCGATATTCAGGGTGAAGTCGTTGTTGAATTTGATCTCATCATTCACAAAGAAGCCCAGGCGCAGGGTATTGAACTTGGCGGCTGCGTTCTCCGCACCGTCGCCGTTTACCTTATCCCGTAACGAATAAGACCTGTTATAGGTGGTGGCATTGCCGCCGCTCAGGAAAGTGGCCAGGTCGGGGAAATCATAAGAGCCGAAGTTCTGGCGAATAAAAACGTTGTAAGATTTGCTGAACTCGTTATCGGTTCCAAACGAAAGACTGTGCTTGCCCTTATATACTTTGAAAACGTCGAAGAGCGCAATGTTATCCTGCTTCAGCAGGTTGGCGGTAGAAAATTCTTCCGTACCGAAGTAAAGATTGGAGGCGCCGTCGCGGATGCGTACGCGCGGGAAAGCGCCGCCGATGGGGCCGCGGTCATCACGAACGCTGGTCATAGTGAGCAGTAGCCGGTTATTGGATGAATTGCTGAACCGGCTGTTCAATTCCAGCGAGGCCGAATGGGTTTTGTTCGGCATGATATAACCGTTGTTATAGAAGTTGATCGTCTGGTTGCTGCTGCGGCTTACATTGTAGCGTTCTGCACTCACATAACGGTAGCTGATGCTGAGCCGGTTCTTTTCCGAAATATTCCAGTCAATCTTGGCCGCCACCCGGTCGGCCGTTACTTTCTCAGGGTTATCGAGGTAACCACCGGGATCGTAGTTATAGGTGTTCTTCAGGTAAGTCGACAGGCCGTCGAGATCGGTCTGGCTGACCGAGCCCTGGTAGTCGGAGAACTGGAAGGGTTGCGGGGTCTCGTCGCGCTGCATTTCAGCATTGAGGAAGAAGAATGCCTTGTTCTTGATGATGGGCCCGCCGATGCGGAAACCATAGGTCTTTTTACTGAAATTGCTCAGTTTGGTTGCCTTGTCTTTGTCCACCCCCGGCGTTTTACCACTCAGGTCCTGGTTCCGGAAAAAATAATAAAGGCTTCCCTGCAACTCATTCGTGCCGCTGCGGGTAATGGCGTTCACGCCGCCGCCGGTAAAATTACCCAGTGAAGCATCGTAGGGTGATAATACCACCTGGAACTGGTCGATGGCGTCCATGGAGATCGGTGCAATGCCGGTTTGTCCGCCGTTGGTACCGCTGGCCGACAGACCGAAAACGTCGTTGTTCACGGCGCCGTCTATATAAAATGAATTGTAGCGGTTGTTTTGTCCGGCGATGGAAACGCCGCCGTCGCCGGTGATCTTTGCCTGGGGAATATAGCGGAGATAGTCGGAGATATTACGGCCCACGGTGGGCAGATTGGCAATTTTATCGCGGCCCACCGATATTTCGGTGCCGCCTTTACCGGTTTCGCGGATGCGGGTGCGGCCGGCTACCACCACTTCGGTGAGCAGGGCCGATTTGTCGCCCATCTGGAAGTCCTGCTTTTCGGTTTCGCCCAGTTGCAGGTAAATCTCTTCCCTGACGGCCGGCTCGAAGCCGATAAAGCTGATTTCCAGCTTATAGGGGCCGCCGGTTCTGACGTTCGATAACTCGTAACCGCCAGTGGCATTGGTTACGGTGGTGTAAACCGTTCCCGTGGGAAGGTGGGTTGCTTTCACGGTGGCGCCCGATAATGGCGCTCCCTTGTCTGACTTTACAAAACCACTGAGGTTACTGGTCGTGACCTGCGAAAAAACAAGCACAGGTAGCAACAACAAAAACAAACTTTCAATTACGCGCTTGGTCATAGATGTGTGTGTTTCGGTATGTATTCGGTTGCAAAGAAAACGATTTATATGGCGCAAGCGTTAAGGCAATATTAACATTTAGAATGCTGCTTACAGGCTGTTGTACCATGATTTATCCCGAATTGAACCATTCGGGGAGATAAATCGTTAATTTTGAACAAAATAAAGAGTTCCATGCTGGATCCCATTGAAGACGCTATCGAAGCGATCCGCCAGGGCAAAATGGTCATCGTGGTTGACGATGAAGACCGGGAGAATGAAGGAGATTTTATCATTGCCGCCCGTTTTGCCACCCCCGAGACCATTAATTTCATGAGCAAGGAGGGCCGCGGACTGATCTGCGCGCCGCTGGTAGAAGACCGGTGCGACGAGTTGCAACTGGATATGATGGTGAATGCCAATACCGCCCTTCACGAAACCGCTTTTACCGTGTCGGTCGATCTGCTGGGTCATGGCTGTACGACCGGTATTTCCGCTTCCGACCGGGCTAAAACCGTCCAGGCGCTGATCGATCCGGCTACGCGCCCTGACGACCTGGGGCGCCCGGGCCATATCTTCCCGCTTCGCGCAAAAAAAGGCGGGGTGCTCAGAAGGGCCGGGCATACGGAAGCCACCTGCGACCTGGCGCGGCTGGCCGGATTGGAGCCTGCGGGCGTGCTGGTAGAGATACTGAATGAAGACGGTACCATGGCGCGGTTGCCGCAGTTGGAGATAATGGCGAAAAAGTTCGGTATGAAGCTGGTATCGATCAAAGACCTGATCGAATACCGGCTGAAACGCGACAGCCTGATCGAAGAGGTGGTAAGGGTGGATATGCCCACGCTGTACGGCCATTTCAAGATGATCGCCTTCCGCGAAAAGCATACGCAGAACGAACATATTGCGCTGGTGAAAGGGGAGTGGGAAAAGGATGAGCCTGTATTGGTGCGCGTGCATTCATCGTGCTTTACCGGCGATATACTGGGCTCACTCCGGTGCGACTGCGGTGAACAACTGCACCAGGCCCTCCAGATGGTGGAGGCCGAAGGCCGCGGCGTAGTACTTTACATGAACCAGGAAGGCCGTGGCATCGGCCTGATGAACAAGCTGCGCGCTTATAAACTGCAGGAAGAGGGAATGGATACGGTAGAAGCCAACCTGCACCTGGGCTTCCCGATGGATAAAAGAGACTACGGTGTGGGCGCCCAGATACTGCGCTATCTGAACGTAACCAAGCTGCGGTTGATCAGCAACAACCCGCGCAAGCGCGCCGGGCTGGTAGGCTACGGGCTGGAGATTGTAGAATCGGTGCCCATCCAGGTTCAGCCGAATGCGCACAACGAAAGGTATTTGCAAACGAAGCGGGATAAGCTGGGGCACCTTTTGTAAACGTAAAAGGATGCTTGCTTTGTTGCCCGCTGAAAAGCCAGCCATCAATCTTCCCCTTCCTTGCCCAACACTGCTTCGGTACGGTCAGCGGCCCTGGCGGGCTTCTCTTTCCGTTTACGCCTGAAAATATCCCCCAGCCGGTCAAACTCCCGCCGATAGGAAAGGCTGGAGCCGGTTCGCTGCAGGTTGTTCTGCACGATATAGCTCCAGCTATTGCGGTAAAAGAAAGTGAGCCTGAATTTACCGTCGGGCGTGAGTTTGTACTCGGCCGACACGTCGGGCAAAAACTGGAAGGTGGAGGTCTGGGTGGCGGTGATGCCGAAATCGATCGCGCTGCCGACGATGAACGTGAGCCGCTCATCGAGATAGCTCTTACTTACGTTGAAACCGATATTGGTACGGTCGGGCAATAACACCTGCGAGTTCGATACGCCCGAGAGGTTGGTGCCGCTGTACAGCGAAGCGCTGAGATCCACTTTCAGGCTCTTGTCTTTGAATATGTTCTGGAACAGCTTGGTGAACTGGTTGGTCAGCACGCTGCTTAAAAAACCGGAAATGCTGCTCACCACGATGCCTTCGAAAGCTGCGCTGGCAAAAGCGCCGCTGTTGTTGTT
>JBDHYM010000112.1:0-10378 GCA_039811405.1 Flavihumibacter sp.
GCGCCGAGCCCCTGGCAGGCAACAGTCATCCACGGGTTGCCGGCGCGGTCTTTGGTCCAGATCCAGCCACCGTCCCAAGGCGCGCGGACGGCTTCGCGGGGCTTGCCTGAAAAAGCCAGCACGATATTTTGGCGGCTGCCCAGCGGCAGCTTGTCGGCAATGGCCAGGTGCCAGGCATTCCCTTCACGCGTAAAGGAAATGTTTTTGCCGTTGAGGGTCGCCCCTGTAAGGTTCATCGGTTCCTGCAGGTCGATCTGCATCGGGCCTGCCTCGCTGACCACTTTAAAGCCAAGGTTTACCTCACCGGCGATGGTTTTACTGCTGTAATCAGGCGTTATGCTGATGTCGTAGCGAAGCACATCCCACCAGGTGCGTTCGGCATTAAGGCTGCCCCGCAGCGAATCCTGCCGGGTAAAGGTTTGCCCCTGCGCCTGCAGCGCGGCAGTAACGAGCAGGCAAATAATTAGCTGGTATGATTTCCTGAAATTGGTAAGTTGCATGTCGTAAATATAAGTGCTTTACGAGCTTTCCGTTACATGGATAATTGCCGCCGGCTTATCTTTTTTTGCTGTTTGGGTGGGTGCCTGCTCTCTTGCGGCAGCCGCCGGAACGACGTTGGTTTTTTCAGGTACAATGAAAGCGCCGGCATGGCGACGCTGGATCCCGCTTTTGCCAAAAGCCAGGCGGTAATGTGGACGGCGCACCAGTTGTTCAACACGCTGGTGGAAGTAAACAGCCGGATGGAAATAGCCCCTTCGCTGGCCGACCGCTGGGAGGTGGCCGATGAGGGGCGCACGTACCGTTTCCAGCTTCGCACCGATGTTTATTTTCACGATGATGCCTGTTTCCCCGGTGGGAAAGGCCGTAAAATGGTGGCGGATGATATTGTATATAGCCTGCGCCGGATCATGCACCCTGCTACAGCCAGCAGCGGGGCCTGGATATTCAACGGGAAATTATCTGCCGACAGCGGGTTCGTGGCGGTGAACGATTCCGTTTTCGAGCTGCGTTTGTATCGCGCCTTTCCGCCGATATTGGGCATTCTCAGCATGCAGTATTGCTCCATTATCCCGCATGAAGCGATCGATACGTACAAACAGGGATTCCGCGCGCATCCCGTGGGCACGGGGCCCTTCCGGTTCCTGGCCTGGGAAGAAGGGCAGACCCTTCTCTTTGTGCGCAACGGGCATTATTTTGAAAAAGACAGCGCCGGCCGGCGGCTGCCTTATATCAGGGGGGTGAAGATCAGCTTCAACGACAGTAAGGCGGCCGAGTTCCTGCTGTTCAGGCAACACCAGATCGATTTTATCAACGATATCGATGCCTCATTTAAAGACGAAGTACTGAGCAAAAGCGGTGAGTTGCGCGATGAATGGACGGGCCTGCTGCAATTGAAAAAAAATGCATACCTAAATACTGAATACCTGGGCATCCTGGCAGACACCGGTAATCCGCTGGTGAAATCATCCCCCCTGCGCATGAGGGCGTTGCGGCAGGCGATGAATTATGCCATTGACCGGCGGAAGATGATGCTGTATCTCCGCAATTCCATCGGCAAGCCGGCGGAGAGCGGATTTATACCCGCGGGGCTTCCCTCGTTCGACGAAAATGCGGTTATTGGTTACCGTTATATACCCGACTCCGTTCGATGGCTGCTCAGGCAGGCGGGTTTCCCCGACGGGCGGGGCCTGCCGGAGTTCACGCTGCTTACCATTCCGCAATATGCCGAGCTGGGCAGCTATATAACGCATGAGCTGAATGAACAGGGCTTCCCGGTGAAGATCGACGTGGTGCAGAAAAGCTTTTTACTGGAGCAAACCGCCCAGTCGAAGGCGCTTTTTTTCAGGGGCTCGTGGATAGCCGACTACCCCGATGCCGAGAACTACCTGAGCGTATTCTATTCAAAGAACCCGGCGCCGCCCAATTATACACGGTACAGCAACCCGGCATTCGACCGGTTGTATGAACAGGCACTGCTGGAAACGCGCGACAGCCAGCGGTATGCGTTATACCGCGATATGGACCGGCTGATAGTGCGGGATGCGCCGGTGATTCCGCTTTGGTACGACCAGGCTTGCTGGCTGGTGCAGAACAAGGTGGAAGGATTTGCTCCCAATAGCCTGAACCTCCTGGAACTCAGGTGGGTACGATTGCCGTAGGGGTTCTGTCAAATGACGTATCTTTGCCGCTCATTTTTAAACGTGCAGCATGGCAGTTATACTCACTTTTTTCTTCGCTCACTGGTTCTTGTCGTTGTTTTTCCATACGTTCTTCTTACATCGGTTCGCCTCGCACCAGATGTACACCACCAGCAAAAACTGGGAGCGTATATTTTACCTGTCTACCTGGGTCACCCAGGGCTCATCTTACCTGGTTCCGCGCGCTTACGGGGTAATGCACCGGATGCACCATGCTTACAGCGATACGGAGGATGATCCGCACAGCCCGCATTTCTTTAAAGATGTTATGGGAATGATGATCCATACACGGAATATCTACAACTCGTTCGTGACCCGGAAAAACATGCCTGAACCGCAGTTCACGCGCGAGTACCTGCCGATCTGGGAAAGGCTCGACCGTTTTGCCGACAACCTGTGGACCCGGCTGTTTTTTGCTGCGTTATATACTACCATATACATTGTTTTTGCGCCCAACCCCTGGTGGTTCCTGCTGCTGCCGATCCATTTCCTGATGGGCCCCATACAGGGTGCCATCGTTAACTGGTGCGGCCATAAATATGGTTATGCCAATTACGTTAATGGCGACCATTCCAAAAACTCGGAGCCATGGGGCATCTTCCTGCTCGGCGAGCTTTTCCAGAACAACCACCACAAGCAGGGCACCAACCCGAACTTTGCACGTAAATGGTTTGAGCTCGACCCTACCTACCAGGTAATGAAGCTGATGAATTTTGTCGGTATTATCCGGCTCAACAAGCTGGTGGTGGAAGTGGAAGAGCCACTAAAAGAAATCGACAACGTTAAGAACGAGCGGGTAGCCTAGGAGAAATAAGTCAACATAAAAAAGGTCGCTGACATGGGAGAACAATACTCCGTCAGCGACCTTTTTATTATTGATTTCTGATTCCTGTTAATTATCCCAAACCAACCGGTCTTTCAAACTGCCGACCACGGGCACATTGGCGCCGTTGCGGCTGGTTTCGACGGTGGGGTAGGCCAGGCGACGGATGAAATCATCGAGCGCAGCGCCTACGGGCAGCTCAAAGTCTTTGTATTTGTAATTGAAGCGGCGTGCATCAACCCAGGCTTCCGGGTTCAGGAACATCGCTACATATTTCTCTTTGAAGATCAGGTCGAGGCTGATATTGCCGCTGCCTACGCTAACGGCGGGGTTGTTGATATAGGTATCTCTGTCGGCTGCGCTTACACCTACCTTATTCATGTTTGCGGCGATGCCGTCGAGATAGGCCTGGTAAGCACGCGGTTTGTCGTTCGCGCGGAAAGCGGCTTCAGCTTCGATGAACTTCATTTCGGCAAAAGTTACCAGCCAGAGCGGGGCATTGCCCCTTGAATAGTACCCATTGACAGATAAATATGACTCCTCGTCGTCGGTGCCCGTACCTATCCGGCCGGCCCCGTTGGGTGTGCCACGGTAATCGCCGAATTTGGTGATCGTGGCGATCAACGGCAGGCGGGGGTCTTTCAGGCCGAAAGTGGTTCCATCAAGCGCATCGATGAATTGTGAACTCAGCCAGCCGTCGAGGTCCAGTTGGGTATTGTCGTAGGCCACCTGGTTCCAGGGGCTTCGGCTTTCAAAAACGGTAAGCGCGGCATCGTCGTTGTTTGAACCATAGGCATCATCAAGCTGGGCGAGTACGGCTGCAGGGCTGTACGAGGCCGATTTGGAGAACTGGTTCAGGAACCGGGCTTTCAGCGCATGCGCTGTTTTTATCCAGGCAGCCACGCTGCCACCGTGTACCAGGTCGTTACTGGCGTTCAGTACCGGTATGCTACCTGTTTTTTGTAACTCTACCAGGGCTTCGTCGAGCAGCCTCATACAGGTGTCGTGCAGGGCGGCCTGGTTATCGAAGACAGGCACCAGGGCTTCGGAACCTTTCAATGCGTCGGCATAAGGCACATCGCCGAAGCTGTTGATCAGCATATTGAGGTTGTAAGCCATCAGTATTTTACCTACTCCCAGGTGGTAGAAGGCTTCTTTTTCAGCAGCGCGGTTGTTCATCTGCTTGATGTTCATCATCGTGCTGTAAAAATTGGTCCAGGTGCTGCTGTAGTCCACTTCGTTATAAGTATCGGCATCCGATCCTTTGGAGTTCGAAGCCTGGTATTGAACGTAGTAAGACACCACATACCCCATCCTGTACACGTCCATACCTGTTTGGAAGGTGTTTTGGGTCATTAACCCGTCGAGGGGCGGGTCGCTCACCAGGTTGGGATTGTCTAGTTTGTCGAGGTATTTCTCGCAGCCGGCCAAACCAATCGACACCATGCCAGCGAGCAATATAAATGCGTATTTTTTCATGTTGACTGGTTTTAGAATTGAAGATTAAGTGAAAGCATAAAACTGCGTACGGCAGGGTAGGTGAAGCCTGCAAAACCATCTGCGACAGAGCCGGCGGCGGTAGAGCTCGACTCGGGGTCGAAGCCGCTGAACTTGGTTTTGAGCCAGAGATTGGTGCCGGTAGCGGTCAGCGACGCATTCTGCAGGAATTTGGAACGTTTTACGATATCAGACGGCAGGCTGTAACCGATGCTTAAAGTGCGCAGCCTGATCCAACTGGCGTCTTCAATGAAGGTTTCGGAAGCGCCGCGATATACGTTGCGATAATAACCATTGCCGTAATCAACACCGTCGGGACCTACGCCTTGTCCCAGCCATACGGGCTTGGTATTGGGCGTGCCGTCGGCCAGCACACCGGGAAATACCACGATGTCGTTCCTGTTAAGCGAACCTGGCTGCAGGGCAAAGGATGCCATGAAGTTGGCCAACTGGTTATACCGGTAAACACCCTGCTGGGTATCGAACAGGAAATACAGGCTGAACCCTTTGTATCGCAGGGTGCTGCTCAAGCTGCCGATCCATTTGGGTTGCGAATTGGCGATATACTGTTGCTTGCTGGCGGGGTTCAGCACCGGGAAGCCGTTGGCGCCGATCACGATGGGCCTGCTTTTGTCAAGGTCCATTCCATCCTCTTTGCCGTCGGCGAAATAGCGTTTATAGGTGCGGCCGAACAAAGCACCGACAGGATAGCCCGGTATAAACTTCTGGGTTACACTGGCGCTCAGGTAACCGTAGTGGGTGAAGATGGGTATCTCTGTAAGGCCGGGATAAATGCTGAGCACTTTGTTCCGGTTGGCCGTATAGTTTACGCGCACATCGAGGCTGAGGTCTTTGGTCTGGATGGCATTGCCCGACAAGCTGATCTCAACGCCTTTGTTGCGAATGCTGCCCGAATTCAGGTAAACCGCGTCATAACCGCTGGTAACGGGTACTTTAACGGGTATGATCAGGTCTTTACTGGTATTGTTATAATAGGTCAGGTCCAACCCCAGGCGGTTGTTCAAAAACCGCAGTTCCAGGCCGCCTTCATACGAAGTGGTGAATTCGGGAACCATGTTGATATCGCCTACCTGGTTATCTAACTGGAATGGAAGCACGCCTGTAGTCAGCGGATCTTTGATCACATAGCCCTGGCTAAGTGCATAGACAGGTGCGTCTTTACCAATTTTCGATACCGAGAAGCGGGCTTTGCCGTAGCTCCACCACGAGGGGAGCGACTTAAGGTTTTCGGAGAACACCCAGCTTAAGCTGGCAGACGGATAAAAGAACGACCGGTTCGCTTTGGTCAGGGTGGAGGTCCAGTCGTTTCTGCCGGTGAGGGTAAGGTACAGGTAGTTGTCCCAATCAAGCGTCCAGTCGGCAAATACACCGATGATCCGGTAATCGCGCTCGTTGTTCCTGGCAACCCTTTTCTTGGTGCTGCTGAGGTTGTAGAATCCCGGTACTTCCAGGGTATCGCCCTGCACGTACACGCTGGTGCGATGGGTGTTGTAAAGGTCATGACCGACCTTGAAAGAAGACTTCAGGTGACTGCCGATATTATTCTTGAAATTCAGCATCAGGGTTGAGTTGAAAACCCGGTTGCGGATGGCGTATTCCATTACATAGCCGTAACCGAAGTCACCGGCAGGATAGATCTCGTCAGGTACTCCGATGGGTGCAGGCGCTGTTTCGCGGCGGAAGTCGTTGTACATATCGATACCGAGCCGGTAGTTGATATCCAGCCACTTTGTGGGAGAATAGGTAAGGTGGCTGTTGGTGATCATGCGGTCTACATCGTCGATGTATTTTTTCCCGTTGAGCAGGTAAATGGGGTTGTCGAGATCCGCCCCGATAATGGTTTTCTCCGTACCATCGGGTTTGATCCAGTCCCAGATGTCCCAGCGCGGCGAATAATAAGTGAGGGTTTCGTTGTAACGGTCGGAATCGCCCCGGCGGCCACCGGATTTGATATAGTTGACCGTGGTGCCGAAACGGACTTTGTCGGAGAACTTAAATTCACCGCCCAGCTTGGCCGAATAGTTTTTGTAATCGGTGAACGGCATGATACCGTCCTGGTTGAATTGCGAAAAAGCCGCCGTGAAAATGGCTTTTTCGGTGCCGCCCGACAGGTTCAGCGAGTTGCGGTAGGAGCGGCCGGTTTTGTATCCATGTTCAAAGTTGTTGAACAGGGTGTTCGGGTGGGTGGGATCGATGGCCTTGGCTTCGGCAACGGTAGGTCCGTAGGCCGACCAGAAGCTGTTGGGGTCGTATTCATTCATCCAACCCTGGGTGTACACCTTCTGGGTTTCAGGGTATTTATCGATGTTGTCGATGCTCATGGTGCTGGTGAAGCTGCCGCGCAATTGCCCGGCCTTTCCCGACTTGGTAGTGATGATGATGGCGCCCGTCGCTGCCCGCAGACCATATAGGGCCGTGGCCGCACCTCCTTTGAGGATGTTGATCGACTCGATGTCGTCGGGGTTGAGGTCGGCGGCGCGGTTGCTCATTCCTTTGAGGTCAGACCCGTCGGCCACATCGGTGCTGTTGTCGATGGGAATACCGTCTACCACGAACAGCGGCTGGAAGTCGCGGTTGGGATCAAGTGAGTTAATGCCGCGAAGAATGATTTTGGCACCTTGTCCCGGGGCGCCGCCGCCTGCATTGATCTGCAGGCCTGCCGCCTGCCCCTGCAGCGCATTGACTATATTTGGCTGCCGGCTGGCCGACAGCAGGTCGCCTTTCACCTCCTGCGCTGAATAACCCAGTGATCGTTTCTCGCGCCTGATGCCCAGAGCGGTTACCGTTACTTCCTGCATATTCGACTGATCGTCGTTGAGTGTAATGGTTACAGCGGCTGTTTCACCGTCTCTCACCGTTACCGTCTGCTCCGTTGCGGCGAAGCCTACGGCCGATACCTTGAGCCGGTAGGTACCCGGCGGGATATTGTTCATCCGGAAGCTGCCGTCAACATCTGCCGCCACGCCATGCGTGGTTTTCAGTAGTTGCACCGTAGCGCCCGATACAGGTTCTCCTTTGGCGTTCACGATTTTTCCACTGATGCCGCCATCGGCTACCGCCTGGTTTTCCAGGCTTTCGGCTGTTTTGACACGGCGTATCAGCACATTGCTGTTGATGAGCTCATACTGTAAACCGGTATTGCTGAGCAATACGTTCAGTAATTTCTCAACGCTGATGTTTTTTGCGCTGTAACTGATGTTGATAACCGGTTCAATGTCTTCGGTGCGATACGTAAACGGCACCTGTGTTTCGGTTTCTATTTTCTGAAAAGCCGATTTCAGCGACGCGTTGTGAAGCTCGATCGACAGTTTCAGTTTACCCAGATCGATGCCGGTGGGTGGTCCGGCGAGCAGCCAGCCATTCAGGCTTAGCAAAAAGCAAAGCAGGAGCGCTTTACGTTTTGTTCTCAGCAGTTGTTGTTTCGAATGCATATGCCAGGTTTGAATGTGTCAGTTATTGAATAATGAATTCACCGTTTGTTTTTACCAGGGTCTTATCGGTCAGCCGGCACAGGATCTTCAGGGCCGGTTCGATACCCTGGCTGCGCTGGAAAGAGGTGGATATTCTCATGCGGCCGGCGGCAGGGTCGGTTATCCGGATGCGTACATCGTACACCCGCTGCAGGTCAGCTACGATGTCGGCAAAGGCATCGTCGTCATACGATAAATTGCCTTCCTGCCAGGTGGCGGCTTCTTTCGCCGCCAGCTTTTTTTCATGCACCAGGTGCTGAATGGTGTCGATACTCATTTCCTGCCCCCGGGTAAGAATGGCCAACTGTGTTTTGCCGTGGTCCACTTTTACCTTTCCCCGCTTCACGGTCACGGTGATCTTTTCTCCGCCGGGGTAAGCCCGGATGTTAAATGCCGTACCAAGTACCGTAGTAGTTACGGTGCCGGTATGAATAATAAAGGGTTGTTTGTCGGCATGCTTTACATCGAAGAATGCTTCGCCGCTCAGCACCACGTGGCGCGGACCGCTGCCGAAGCCATCGGGATACTCGAGCCTGCTATCTGCGTTTAACCATACCTGTGAACTATCGGGCAGCAGCACAAATTTGTATTCAGACCGGGCGGTTGCCTGGTGGATATGCTGCGTAGCCGGTGTTGCCTGGCTGAGGGGCGCTGCTGCGGGATTGGCCGGCCGGTGCCCGTACTGCCAGGCAGCGATGCCGGCCAGTAAGCCTGCCGCCGCCGCCGCTATTTTCCAGTATTTGCCGCCACCGGCCATTTTTGACGAACGAGGTGAATCCGGCGTTTTTATTATTTTAAGCCCGTTCGGCGAACGGTCAGCACCGGCGCCTACGCTGCCGTTTTCAAGCAGGGTCGCTACCAGCCGTTCCCGCAGCGGCGAGCCGGGATCTGCCTTTTCGGCAAGATCGAACAACTCGTCCATTTCCGCCCGGTTGCAGGAATCGCTCAGGTATTTGCGAAATAAATATTGTATCCGGTCTTCCATAAAACGCCGTTATAATAACTATGCCGGTTGCATATACCGGTAAAGACGGAGTTCCCGGTATATGTTCCTATCCGGTAAAAAAATTATTTTTTCGGGCTGAAAGCGCTGCGTAATTGCTGCAGGGCGGTAGATAGCTGGTTTTTTATGGTATGCTTCGACAGCTTCATCTCATCGGCGATCTCCTGGTAGCTCAGGCCTTCTTCGCGGTTGAGCAAAAAGATGGTCCGCCGCTGGGCCGGTAACAGACCGATGGCCAGGCGAAGTTGCCGGGCCTGCTCCCGTGCTTCCAGGTCAACGCTGGCGTCTTCGTTGGCTGCCTCCCGGATTCTTATCCAGAGCTGCTGGCGCAGCCGCTGGTCGGCGGCCGATTTGCGGATGAAGTCGACCAGGTGATTGGCGCAGACCCGGTACAGCCAGGCGCCCATATCATCGATCTCATGCCATTGATCGCGCTTCGTCCAGCATTTGGAAAAAACATCCTGCACCAGGTCATGGGCCTGCTCTTTCGATTTGGTAGCGCGCATGGCCAACCGCAGCAGCACATCTGCATGTTGCCGGTATAATTCGGAGAAATAAGCCGCGGGATCGGTTTTTCGAAGCAAATAGCCTGGTTTGCTCCGAATTTACGAAAAAACAAGTCAAAAAAGACGTAGAATTTACTTTGCGCCGGCAACGCTTCTCTTCTTCAATTTGTCTTTGAACACCTTTTCAAACTTCTCCATCTTCGGGCGGATCACATAGTAGCAATAGGGCTGGGAGCCGTTGTTCAGGTAATAACTCTGGTGGTAGTCTTCTGCCTGGTAGAAATTCTTAAGGGGGCTGATCTCGGTAATGACGGGCGCGCTGAACGCGCCACTTTTATTGAGGCTGGCCTTGTATTCTTCGGCTTTGGCTTTCTGTTCGGCATTGTGATAAAAAACAACGCTGCGATACTGTGGCCCAACATCGTTTCCCTGGCGGTTGAGCGTGGTGGGGTCATGGGTCTGCCAGAATACCTCCAGCAACTCGTCGTAGCTGATGATCTCGGGGTCGAATACGACCCTGATCACTTCTGCATGCCCGGTATTTTTTTCGCATACCTGTTCATAGGTGGGATTGGCCACGGTGCCGCCCGAATAACCCGAGGTCACTTTCAATACGCCGTTCAGTTGCTGAAAAACGGCTTCGACACACCAGAAGCAGCCGGCGCCCAGCGTAGCGGTGTCGGTAGGCTCAACAGGATTGCCGGCATAGGCGACGTCGTTGCTCACCGATTTATTGGGGTTTTCTTTCTGGGCGCAATAGCTGAAAAGCAGCCCGAAAGAGACGACGGCAAGGGGAAGATAGAGTTTCATCGATAGTTGAACAGTTTTGCTAATACAAGAGGCAATTTACGACGCTTAAA
>JBDHYM010000113.1:0-10374 GCA_039811405.1 Flavihumibacter sp.
GAAAACTTCTTCATACTGGCGGTTCAGCAGGTCGAGCTCCTCGCTTTGTTTTTTGTAAGCCGACTCGGCTTCGGTAAACTTCTGTTTGTCTGAATAGGTGGAGGGGTCGGCCAGGGCCGCCTCCAGTTGTGTTTTCCGGCCCTTGGCTTTTGATAGCTTTTCTTCCAATTGCCCGAATTGCCGCTGCAGTTGCTGCAATTCTTTTTTCTGGTCGCGGGTCAGTACCGGGGCTGCTTTGACAGCTTTGACCGCGGGCGACGGCGGTGCACTGGCAACCGGTTTCGGCGTGGCGCCGGCCGGTGGTTTTGCCTGGGCCGCGGCCTGTTTTGCCATGCGTTCCTTCCATTCCATCCATTCTGTATAGCTGCCCTTGAATTCTTTGATCTCGTGGTCAACGATCTCCCAGATCTTATTGGCCGCTTTGGAAATAAAATAACGGTCGTGGCTCACCATAATAATGCTCCCTTCATACCGGTTCAGCGCTTCCACCAGCAGCTCGACCGAATGCATATCAAGGTGGTTGGTCGGTTCGTCGAGCATCAGGAAATTCGCTTTGCTGACAATGGTCTTGGCCAGTGCCACACGGGCTTTTTCACCGCCGCTCAATACCCGTATTTTCTTGTCGCTATCGTCGCCGCTGAACAGGAAACAGCCCAGCAGGGTACGCAGCTCCTGTTCGGTTTTCTGGCTGCCGCAGGTTTTCATTTCTTCCAGCAGGGTGTTGTTGAGATCAAGCGATTCCAACTGGTGCTGGGCATAAAAGCTTTCTTCGACATTGTGTCCCCATTTGCGCTCACCGTCGAACGATTCGATGCCGGCGATGATGCGCAGCAAGGTGGACTTGCCCTTGCCGTTGGCGCCGATCAGTGCAATCTTATCGCCCCGTTCGATCTCAGCGCCGGTATGCGATACGATCATATTCTCGCCGTAGGCTTTCGATACGTCTTTCAACTCCACCAGCACCTTTCCCGGCGTTTTGTCGATGCGGAAATTGATCTTTATGTTCGGTCTTTCGATTTCCACCTCTTCGATCCGGTCTATTTTATCGAGCCGCTTCATCGCGCTCTGCGCTGCTGCGGCCTTGGTGGCCTTGGCGCGGAACCGTTCGATAAAGCGTTCCTGCTGCCTGATATATTCCTGCTGGTTTTCATAAGCCCGTTGCTGCAGCTCCACCCGCATGGCTTTTTCCGTTTCGTAGAAAGCGTAGTTGCCATTATAAAAATGCAACTGTTTCTGATAGACCTCCACAACTTTGTTCACCATCCGGTTCAGGAAGAACTTATCGTGGCTGACGATCACTACCGATCCCTTGTAATGCGACAGGTATTTTTCCAGCCATTCGATCGATGGCAGGTCGAGGTGGTTGGTCGGTTCGTCGAGCAGCAGCAGGTCGGGCGCCTGCAAGATCATTTTGGCCAGCAGCACCCGCATGCGCCAGCCGCCGCTGAACTCCTTATACGGACGACCCAGGTCGGCCTGTGAAAAACCGAGCCCGTGTAACACTTCTTCGGTGCGGTGGTGAATATCGTATCCTCCCAGGGTTTCCAGCTCGTGCAGCTTGTCGCTGTACTCGTGTAATACCTTCTCGTCGCCGGTGGCTTCCAGTTCCTTTCCCAATATCTCTATTTCCTTTTCCAGTTGCTGCACTTTTTCAAAAGCGCCAAGGGCCACTTCCAGTATCGACTGGTTGGTGTCGAAGCTCAGCAGGTCCTGGTGCAGGTAACCGATGCTGGTGCCGCGGCTCCGTTCTACCGTGCCTTTCGACGGACTGTATTCGCCCACCAGCAGCTTCAGCAGGGTCGATTTACCTGTGCCGTTATAGCCGATCAGGCCGATCCGCTCATTGGGCTGGATATGCCAGGTAGCGTCGGCCACGATGACCCGCGCCCCGAACTCAAATGTTACGTCTTGTAATCCTATTAACATGGCCCGCAAAGTTATGTATTTTCGCTGCTCTATGATGAAATGGATCGTTGTGCTGACCAGCCTGCTGGTATTGTATGCCGTACCCGCTGAAGCGCAGCGGCGGTACACCCTGAGCGGGTATGTGAAAGATTCGCTGACGGGCGAAAACCTGATCGGCGCCAGTGTTTCGATCAACGGCCGGGCGGCAGTGAGCACCAACAGCTATGGCTATTACAGCCTTACCCTTCCCGAGGGTGGTTATGAGATCAGCATTTCATTTACCGGTTACGAGCTGCTCCAGTTTTCGGTTGCACTTACCCGTAATACCGACGGCAGCCGCCTCCTGCTGCCCCGCATAGCGGCGGCCGAAGAGGTGGTGGTATATGCAAAGCGGAAAGATGCCAACGTACGCAATGCGCAGATGGGAAAGATCGACCTGGGTATGAACCAGGTGAAATCGTTGCCGGTGCTGATGGGAGAGGTGGATATTCTCAAAACCCTGCAGTTGCTGCCGGGTGTGCGCAATGCAGGAGAGGGGAACGCGGGGTTTTATGTTCGTGGCGGCGGTCCCGACCAGAATCTTATCATGCTCGACGATGCCGTGGTGTATAATTCCGGTCATCTCTTCGGTTTCTTTTCGGTATTCAACTCGGATGCGATCAGGAATGTAAGCCTGATCAAGGGCGGTATGCCGGCGCAATACGGTGGCCGCCTGTCGTCGGTGCTCGACGTGGCCATGAAAGACGGCAACATGAAAAAGACGGAAGTGGAGGGCGGTATCGGCCTGATCGCTTCGCGGCTGTCGATCCAGGGGCCTATCAAAAAAGACAGGGCGTCGTTCATGGTTTCGGCCCGCCGTACCTATATCGATGCCTTGGTAAAGCCCTTTGTACCCTCCAGCAGCGCCTTTCATGGTTCGGGTTATTATTTCTACGATCTCAATACCAAGGTCAATTATAAATTTTCCGATAAAGACAGGCTGTACCTAAGCGGTTATTTCGGTCGCGACGTATTCGATTTCAACAATGCGCAGCGCTCGTTCAAAGCCAATATTCCCTGGGGAAATGCTACCGCAACCCTGCGCTGGAACCATCTCTTTCATCCCAAGCTGTTTGCGAATACCACGCTGGTATTTAATAACTATAATTTTGCGTTCAACGCAGTCCAGAACAACCTCGGTTTCGGCGTCAGCTCGGGCATCAGGGACCTGACGGCAAAGTTCGACCTCGATTATTACCCTGCAGCGGCGCATAAAATGAAGGCCGGCGCATCGTTCACCAACCACGTATTCAAACCGAACCTGGTGTCGGGCAGGAGCGACTCGACCGATTTTTCGCCCGACAATGCACAGAAGAAATACGCGAACGAATTGGCCGCTTATGTGCAGGACGACTGGGAGCTGTCTGATAAATTCCAGGTGAGCGCGGGCCTGCGGTTCAGCCGCTTTACCCAGATAGGACCCTATACACATTATACCCGCGACAATGACGGCAATAAAACCGACAGCGCCCTGTATGGGTCTGGCAGCAAAGTGCAGTCGTACGGCGGTCTCGAACCCCGGCTTACTTTTCGTTACAGCCTCGGCGATGCCGCTTCGCTCAAAGCGTCGGTTACCCGGAATTACCAGTATATTCACCTGGTAAGCAATGCCGGCTCCACGCTGCCCACTGACCTGTGGGTGCCCAGTACCCTGCGTGTACAACCCCAGTTGAGCTGGCAATATGCGGCCGGGTATTTCCGGAATTTCAAGAACAATGCTTTTGAAACCTCGGTAGAGCTGTATTACAAGGAAATGCAGAACCAGATCGAATACCGGGAGGGATATACGCCTTCACTGAAAGACCCCGAAGAGGAATTTGTTTTCGGAAAGGGCTGGAGCTATGGGGCCGAGTTCTTTGTACGCCGCAATACCGGCCGGCTTACCGGCTGGGTGGGTTATACAATAAGCTGGACCTGGCGGCAGTTCCCTGACCTGAACAACGGAGAGAAATACCGCGCACGCTACGACCGCCGGCACGATCTGTCGGTGGTAGGAGCGTACGAGCTGAACAAAAAATGGAAGCTGAGCGCTGTTTTTGTATATGGCACAGGCAATGCAACCAGCTTACCCGAACGATTTTACCTGGTGGATGGCGTGCTGACGCAGGAGTACAGCCGGATCAATCAATACCGCATGCCGGCCTATCACCGGGCCGATCTGGCAGCTACCTATACGCCTGTTCCTAAAAAGCCACGCAAGATCAAATCAAGCTGGGTATTCAGCGTGTATAACGTGTACAGCCGGCTCAACCCTTATTTCCTGTACTATAATCAAACCGGCAGCGCCTACGAGGGTACCCTGAAAGTGGAAGCCCGGCAGGTAAGCCTGTTCCCGGTGCTGCCGAGCGTAACGTGGAATTTTAAATGGTGAGTGACGGCCGTGTTGTTGCTTACGCCCTCGTGCAGCCTTTTTGCTTTCACGCGGGCGGAGTTTTTTGTTTCACGCAAAGGCCGCAAAGGAGCAAAGACGCAAAGGAATAGGTTGCTCATTGTTTTTGCGACACGCTCAATTTTGAGAGTGCCATCAATAAACTTTGCGTCTTTGCTCCTTTGCGGCCTTTGCGTGAAAAAGAAAGCACAGCTTTCCATGAGCCATGCAGTTTCTCAGCCAACATCTGTTCCTCCGTGCTCCCTGTGAGAAACAAAATAACAACCGCGTGAAACAAAATATCCACTGTGAGAAACAAAGACCATTACCTCGCGTGAAACCAAACGAAACAAACCCTCAGCGAGAAAGGTCATAGCGGTCTTTCTTACTACAATACGCCGAACTTACCTGCCTGGAAATCTTTTATCGCCGCGTGGATCTCTTCCTGCGTATTCATCACGAAAGGGCCATAGCTCGCAATAGGCTCGTTGATTGGTTCGCCGCTCATCAGCAGCACAACCGCATCGGTGGAGGCGTTGATAACAATTTCTTCGCCCTGGTTGCCGAACAATACAAAACTGTGCACGGGCGCCGCTTCGTCGTTCACGGTAACCTCACCGTTGATCACCAGCAAGGCGCTGTTGTGGCCGGCAGGAATAGCAGTTTGCACCTGACCGCCTTTGTTTAACCGGATATCGAACAGGTTTACCGGTGTATAGGTAGCGGCGGGCCCGGATGTTCCGTTGAAAGAACCGGCGATCACCCGTACGATGCCCGCATTGTCCGGCAAAGACAGCTTGCCCATCGTATCGGCCGTCAGCGCCTGGTAATGCGGAGTTGCCAGTTTATCTTTTTTAGGCAGGTTTACCCATAGCTGCACCACCTCGAAAGGGCCGCCTGCCCTGGAAAACGCCGTTTCGTGGTACTCCTTGTGCAAGATGCCTGCGCCGGCGGTCATCCACTGAACATCACCCGGGTGTATAATGCCGTGGTTGCCCGAGCTGTCGTGGTGCTCAACGGAGCCTTTGTAGGCGATCGTGACCGTTTCGAAACCTTTATGCGGATGCACGTCTACCCCTTTTACGCGCGCAGACGGACCAAAATCATATTCGGGATTGAAATCAAGCAGCAGAAAAGGACTGATTCTTTGCTGGATTACGCCGGCAGGGATATAATTGAATACCCTGAATCCGTCGCCCACCATACCGGGCCTGGCCGGTTTTTGTATGATTCTTTCGATTTGCTTTTTCATAATTACCTCCGATTTGTTATACAAAACTACCACCGGCGCCGGGAGGTATCCAATAACCTGTATTAACCGGAAAACTTAATCCAGGTTAAGACAGGCGCCGTTCAGGACGGGTTGTTTAGCTGGTTGAGCATCTTGCTCAGGAATTCAGGTGTGACGCCTATATAAGCTGCTATATGCTTTTGCGGCAACTGGAGGATCAAACCCGGGTATAACCGGCAGAAACTGGCATAGCGGTCTTTCGCGCTCTGGCTCAGACTGCTGACAAAACGCTGCTGGTAAGCCGCCACCGCGTTTTCTGCCAGCAGCCGGAAATACCTTTCCAGCGCCGGTATTTTCTGGTAAAGAAGATCGATGTCTGGTTTGGATACCTGCCATACTTCGCTGTCTTCAATGGCGTCGATATAAAGATTGCCGGCCGTTTGGGTGAGCAGGCTCTGCATGTCGCTCATCCACCAGCCTGCGGCCGCAAACTGTATGATGTGCTCAAAGCCGTTTGCATCGACCGAATACAGCCGCAATATGCCGCTCACTACAAAAAAAGAAGACTGGTTTACGTCTCCTTCCTGCAGCAGGAAATGCTTTTTTTTCAGCTTCCTGCGCCGCATTGCCGCCAGCACCGTTTTCCCTTCTTCGTCAGTTAGCGGAATATGCCTGCGTATATGTTCCAGTAAAAAATCTTCCATATTTTCTGCGTTTTTTTCTCATGGTGGAGAATTTCTCACCACACTATTCCCACCGGAAACGCACCGCCGCGTTCTTCTGATCTGAGGCAGACAACCTGATCTCATACTTCCGCTTACCCGCGGTTACCACCATCAATGCCGTATTGGGTGGAATGGTGCCCAGGTTGTTCGCATACATCACCAGCTCATAATCGGTGTCTTTTTCGAGGTTCACGGTAACGCGCAGGGGCTTATCGGTTAGCCGTTGCCGGTAGAGCAATATGCTGTTGTTCAGAAAAACCGTTACGGTATCATTGTCGATTTCCGCATTGTCGTACAGGTCGATCGTAATCGTGGGGCTCTGCAGCCGCAGCGAACCGAACAACTGGTTCTCCCGCTTTTCCAGTGAGGGGAAATGCCCGCCGGCTTTGTTTAGTATCGTGTTTGCCGTGGAACCGGTGTCATGGGGAAAGGCGGTAACAACGGCGCGATGAAGCGTGATCTGGCCCGGCGGACAAACACCGGCATTGCCCACCTTGCGACCCGTCCAGGTGCCTGTTAACAGTTCCTGGTCGCCCTCTTTCGACCACCGTAAAATATAAACCTTTGTACAGGCTATACAGTCGGGCGGGATCTTGCTGGCGATAAGCCCGGTTTCCGACAGCACCATTGTTCGCGCACTGCTGTCGAAGCTGCCGGTAAAATGATGCCGCACATATTTCTCATGATCGTAATAGTCGTAGGCGTCTCCTTTCAACTGACCGTCGCCGGCGCTGATCTGCAGTTCAAGATGATACACCGGGTAGCAGCCGCCGTTTTCCTGGGTCAGCGAGCCTGTCCAGATACCACTCAGCGGCTGCGCCATCGCCGGCGCCAGCACCATGCAGCATAGCGGGTGCAGCAGTAACTGTACTACCCGGCCGCGCCGCCGCCGGAACAGCAGCGACCACCGGCCGGTGTGGGTATGCGATAACGGTAACAATAGCGTGTCGGCTGACTATTTAGGTTTTTCGTATTTGAAAAGCACCACGGCGTTTTTTTGTTCGGTGGAGGTGATCCGCACTTCAAACTGCTGGTTGCCGGCCTTAACGATCATCAGCGAGGTATTCGGCGGTATCTCGCCCAGGTTCTCGGCCACCATCACCAGTTCCTGCGTCTGGTTGTCGTCGTCGAGTTCGATGTTGATTACGATGGGTGCGAGCGACAGCATTTGTTTCGATACCACCAGCTTATTGTTCAGGTACACTGAAACCGTGTCTTTGTCGATAGTGCCGTTATCGTAGAGACTTACGGTAACGTACCGTGTATTGACCTTGAATGTTTTTATCAGCTCGTTGGTGCGCTCTTTCAGCACGGGCGGCACCATTGCAGGCACCTGGGGTTTCTGCCTTTCTCCCTCGGGGGCCACGGCTACCGGCGGTGCGGTGGATTCAATCGGCCGGCCCGGCGCCGTGGTTGCCGGTTTGCTGCCGGTACCGGGCGTACCCGCGCGCGGCTTCGGCGCTGTACCCGGCTTATTTCCTGCCGGCGGCTTGCCGCTTTTAGCGGTTGCCGGGTTTTCCGGCTGCTTCGGAGTAATTTTTGTGGGCGGTGGCTGCTTTGCTTTTTCTTTTTCCCGCTGCACCAGGAAAGGTTCCTTGTAAAAATCCGACTGCCTTACTTTGCGTAAAAAGAGGGTGCCTTTGCCGCAATCGCTGCTGTCGCGCGTGTTCATGCTGCTGTACCGGCCTTCGAGGAATTCTTCGTCGCCGTTCCGGCTGTATTGCAGAAAGCAGGTCATGATACAGGCGTCGCTGCCCATCCGCATGCGCACATCCACTATTTTAATCTCTTCGAGCAATACTTTCTGCGAGGCATAATTGATGGTGCCTTTGGCGGTTGCTTTGCCGTAGAATTCGGTGGTTTTGTACGAATAGGTTACCCCGCTGAAGGCTTTGCCCCGCTGGTCGATCTGTACTTCAAATTTGTACCGGTCATCAATATTCATCAGTTGCGCCATCCGGTTGTTCTGCTGGAACTGCCCGCGCCAGATTCCCGTCAGGTCCTGCGCAGTGGCTATAATCGTCAGCAAACAGCCTATGGCTGTAAGTAAAAGCCTCATACCCGCAATATATCAATTCAAATTACAAGAATGCACCTGTTATTTCATACCGTTCAACCCTTTATTTCAGCAATTCTTCGTTAATTTTGCCAGCCTTATTAGTAAAAATGATCAAAATTAGTTTTCCGGATGGTGCCGTACGGGAATATGCCCCGGGTACCAGTTCGATGGAGATCGCGAAGTCGATCAGCGAAGGGCTGGCGAGAAAACTGCTCGCAGCATCAGTGAATGGCCAGGTGTGGGATCTTGCCCGGCCGGTCACGACCGATGCTGCCATAAAATTCCTGACCTGGGACGACAAGGAGGCAAAATCCACTTTCTGGCATTCATCCGCCCACCTGATGGCCGAAGCGATCGAGAAGAAGTTTCCGGGCGTAAAATTCTGGGTAGGTCCGCCGGTCGATAACGGCTTTTATTATGATATTGACCTGGGCGACCGTCATATTACCGAAGAAGACCTGCGCGAGCTGGAAGTCAGCATGGCGGCACTGGCGAAGGAGAACAATTCGTATATCCGCAAAGAGATATCCAAGGCAGATGCCATCGCCTATTTCGCTGAAAAGGGCGACGAATACAAGCTCGACCTGCTGCAGAACCTCGACGACGGGAATATTACTTTCTATACCCAGGGCGGATTTACCGATCTCTGCCGTGGACCCCATATTCCTTCCACCGGCGCCATCAAGGCGATCAGGCTCACCAATATTGCCGGCGCCTACTGGAAAGGGGATGAAAAGAACAAGCAGTTGACCCGTATATATGGCGTCAGCTTCCCGTCGCAGAAAGAGCTCGACGAATACCTGGCATTGTTGGAAGAAGCGAAAAAGCGCGACCACCGCAAGTTGGGCAAAGAGCTGGGTATCTATACCATGGACGATGATGTGGGTCCCGGTCTCATCATGTGGCTGCCCAACGGCACCGTTATCATCGAGGAGTTGGAAAAGCTGGCGAAAGAAACCGAAGAAGCAGCCGGTTACCACCGGGTGGTAACGCCGCATATCGCCAAAGAAAGCATGTACCTCACCAGCGGGCACCTGCCTTATTATGCCGATAGCATGTATCCGCCGATGGAAGTGGACGGCGAAAAATACTATCTGAAGTCGATGAACTGCCCGCATCACCACAAGATATTCGCCGCCGAACCCAAAAGCTACCGCGACCTGCCATATCGCATTGCCGAGTACGGTACCGTGTATCGCTATGAGCAGAGCGGTGAATTGTTCGGACTGATGCGGGTGCGCTGCCTGCATATGAACGACGCGCATATCTATTGCTCCAAAGAGCAGTTTGCGTCGGAGTTCAGGGCGGTGAACGAAATGTACCAGAAGTATTTCAAGATATTCGGTATCGAGAAATACCAGATGCGCCTGAGCCTTCATTCGCCCGATAAACTGGGTAAGAAATATGTGGACCAGCCCGAGTTATGGCGCGAAACCGAAGAAATGGTGCGCCAGGTGCTGATCGATACCAATACGCCTTACGTAGAGGTGCAGGATGAGGCCGCTTTTTATGGTCCCAAGATCGACGTGCAGATATTCAGCGTCATTGGCCGCGAATTTACCCTGGCGACCAACCAGGTGGATTTTTCGCAGGGTCGCAGCTTTAAGCTGGCATATACCACGGCCGACAACCACAGCGAAGTGCCGTTGATCATCCACCGTGCGCCGTTGGGTACCCACGAACGGTTCATCGGCTTTTTGCTGGAGCATTATGCCGGCAAGCTGCCGGTTTGGCTGGCGCCCCAGCAGGTGCGTATACTTCCCATCAGCGATAAGTTTGTGCCCTATGCGGAAGAGGTGAAAGCAAAGCTTCGCGCCGCCGGGGTGCGGGCAGGAATCGACGACCGCAGCGAAAAGATCGGGAAAAAGATCCGGGAAACGGAGTTGCAGAAAGTACCGTATATGCTGGTAGTGGGCGAAAAGGAAACGGCGGAACGCCTGGTATCGGTGCGCCGCCGGGGCAGGGGCGATATCGGCGCGCAGCCGGTCGACGAGTTCCTGACCGTGATTTCACGGGAGATTTCGGACAGAAGCAACGAAGTATAAAA
>JBDHYM010000114.1:0-10275 GCA_039811405.1 Flavihumibacter sp.
GCCGAACCCTGTAAACCTATGCTGCTTACGCTTCCGTTCATTATTTTCTGTGCCATCAGTTTTATACAGCTTTTGTACTACTGGGGTGTTTTTAGCCGGTTGGCTTTTTATAAACGACGCGACCGCGTCAGCAACCAGCAACACCCAGTTTCCGTGGTCATCTGCGCACGCGATGAGGCGCCCAATCTTGCCAGGAACCTGCCGGGGGTGCTGTTCCAGCAATACCCCACCTCACACGAGGTGATTGTAGTGAACCATAACAGCCAGGACGATACCCGCTTTCTGCTGGAAGAGTTCAGGAAAACATTCAAAGGACTGGAGATCGTAAACTTGGAGCAGGAAGCCAAGGGCATTCCCGGAAAAAAATATCCTTTATCGATCGGTATCCGCGAAGCGAACCATGAAATCTTATTGCTTACCGATGCCGATTGCGTGCCCGCCACCGAGCACTGGCTGTTCCATATGCAAGACAGCTACGATAAAGGGGTGGAAGTAGTGCTGGGTTATGGCAAATACCAGAAAAAACCCGGCATTCTCAATAAGCTGATCCGTTTCGAGACCTTCCAGACAGCCATGCAATATCTTTCTTTTGCGCTCAGCGGATTACCGTATATGGGAGTGGGCCGCAACCTGTCTTACAAGCGGCAGCTTTTCCTGGCCAACAAAGGATTCAGCAATATCAATCATTTACCGGGAGGCGACGACGACCTTTTCATTCACAAGATAGCCAACCGCGGGAACACGCGTATCCAGGTGCATCCCGATTCTTTTACCATATCGGAACCGAAACAGCATTTCGGCGACTGGCTGCGTCAGAAGAACCGGCACTACAGCACCGGCAAATATTATTCAGGCAAGTTCAAGTTCCTGCTCGGGCTTTTTTCGCTCACGCAATTCCTGTACTACCCTGCACTGGTTGTCAGCGGCCTGGTCTTCGGGTGGGAATGGACGCTGGCCGTGTTCGCGCTCCGCCTGCTTACCACCGGCATCGTGAGCTACCGTTGTATGCGTTTACTCGACGAAAAAGATCTCTGGCCCTGGTGGTGGCTGTTCGATCTGTGGATGTTTGCCTATTATTGCATCTTTGCTCCCGCAATATGGAAGAAGCCTCGTCAAAGCTGGGTCTGATCGAACGGTATTTCAGCGATTTCACCGTTGCGCAAAAGCAGCAACTGGAAGCGCTGGGAGAATTGTACGCCGACTGGAACAGCAAGATCAATGTGATCTCACGTAAAGACATCGACCAACTATACCGTAACCATATACTCCATAGCCTGGCCATCGCTGCCGTGTTTTCCCTGCCCGCAAGGGCATCGGTGCTGGACCTGGGAACAGGAGGCGGCTTCCCGGGTATTCCGCTGGCGGTTTTTTTTCCCGACACCGAATTCCTGCTGGCCGACAGCATTAACAAAAAGCTGACCGTGGTAGCTGAAATCGCCGCCGCCATCGGACTGAAAAACGTGCGTACACGGCATACCCGCGTAGAAGATATCAAAGACAGGAAATTCGACTACGTGGTGTCCAGGGCCGTCGCCCCGCTGAAGGACTTGTGGCGATGGTCACGGCCCCTGCTGCTCAAACGGCCGTCTGACGGCGACTACCCCGCCTCGGGACTGATCTGCCTGAAAGGCGGTGACCTGGCCGCCGAAATTGCGGAAAGCGGTACGCGCCCGCGTGTGGTGGAAGTGCATGAACTGTTCCCGGAAGACTATTTCCGCGAAAAATACCTGCTGTACATTCACCGCTGACCGGTAAGAAAATCCTCTACCACAAAGTAGTATTGATACAAGCGGCCAAAACTGCAACTTTGCAGCATGCCTATTTCAGTTTGTATTGTGGATGATACCAATGATATCCGGCAGGCGCTGGAAGAGATTGTGCAGTTGTCTGACGACTTCCAACTGGTGGGCAGCTTCACCAGCGGCGAAGAGGCCCTCATTCACCTGCCGCCGCTGCAGCCGAATGTGGTGTTAATGGACATAAACCTGGGTGGTATAAGCGGCATTGAATGCGTGCGCCGCCTGAAGCCCGATAACCAGCAGGTATCTTTTATGATGTGTACGGTATATGAAGAAGACGAAAAGATATTTGAAGCGCTGAGCGCGGGCGCCAGCGGTTATATCCTGAAAAAAACATCTCCCGCCAAGCTGCTCGATGCCATTCGCGAGCTTCATGAAGGCGGCGCTCCGATGAGCTCGCTGATTGCCCGCAAGGTGGTGGCTGCTTTTCAAAACCACGCTTTTGAGGCGGTGAAAAGCAGCCCCGCCGGCACCCACCTCAGCACCCTCAGCAACCGTGAAATGGAAATACTGGAACAACTGTCGAAAGGCCTGCTGTACAAGGAAATTGCGGCCCAGCTATACATCAGCCAGGAGACCGTTCGCAAGCACGTGTATCACATCTACGAGAAGCTACACGTCAATAATCGCATCGAGGCGGTTAACCGGTATTTCGGCAGATAGAAAAATCAAAATGTTTGCTGGTTGTCGCTTCGGTTCACATCGGCCATACGCTGGCTGGGATCAATTTCTATCTGCACAATGTCTGACAACGGTTTTTTGCTGCCGATGTCGTACGTGGGATGTGTCCATTTCCAGGCATCATATACAACAGGCGCCTGGGGAAAATCAGCCGGCGATTTAGTGCCGTACATCAGGTTGAGCGGAATATAATGCCACTCGGTACTGCCGTCTTTGTACAGAATCTTAACGTCGATGGGCATGGGCACTTTGCCCTTTCTTTTCAGGCGGATGCGACTGCCGCCGTCTTGCGCCCACACGCTGTCGATGCCATAATCGATGGTTTTGGTGGTATTCACCCAATACTCCTTGTACCAGTCGAGCTGCAGGCCGCTGCGCTTTTCGGCAATGCGGATAAAATCATTCACATTGGGATGCTTAAAACGCCAGGCATTGTAATAATCCAGCAGAATCTGGTCGCGGGTAGCGGCGCCCACGATATATCCCAACTGCTCCATGAACACCTCTCCTTTCGAATAAGCGGCTATGCTATAAGCGAAATTGGTCTCAAAATGATCGGCATGGGTGGTCATCGGCTCTTCCAGGCCTGATTTCGCCAGGTAGAAGTAGCTGTTATAGGCGTCTTTATGCGGATTTTCAGCAGCTTTAGCTTTCCCCGTACCCAGCGACTCATAATATTGCGATACCAGCGATTCGGCATACGACGTAAATCCTTCGTCCATCCACGCATACAGGCTTTCGTTGGTGCCCATCAGCATCTGGTACCAGGTATGCATCCATTCGTGGAAGGCGGTGCCCAGGCTCGGGCCGCTGATCAGGGTAGCCATAGGGTATTCCATACCGCCATCACCCCCATGTACAAACGAATATTGCTTATAGGGATATTTCCCGAAATTCTTTTCAATGAAAGGAAGTACCGCTACCGCCGCATCGGCCACTTTGTTCCAGGCCGCATCGTTTTGGGCGTCGCCGGGCTTATCGTTGTACAATACGTGAATGGTGGGGCCGTTCGGCACTTCGCGCACCAGATGCTTGTATTCCGGATCGGCCGCCCACATGAAATCATGCACTTCGGGCGCAACAAACCGCCAGGTCAGCTTCTGACCCGCCGGCAGGTTCAGTTTGGCTCCCGGCTTTTCGTAACCATGTCCCACGGTTTCGGGATGCTGGAGATAGCCGGTACCGCCCAGTGTATATGCCTTGTCGATTTTGATGGTGACGTCGTAATCGCCCCAAACACCATAAAACTCGCGCGCTACATAAGGCGTGGGGTGCCAGCCTTCATAGTCGTATTCGCACAACTTGGGGTACCACTGGCTCATCGAATACCGTACGCCGGTAGACGGGTTATCGCGGCCCGACCGGCGGATTTGCAGCGGCACCTGCGACTCAAACTCCATATCAAGCTTTACCGTGCTATGCGGCAGGATGGGGCTTTTCAGGTCAACCACCAGAATGGTCTCTTCCATCTTGTACGGCTGCGGTACGCCGTTCATCTTCAACGACAGGATTTTCTGGTAGCCGATCTCATCGGGCTTCAGGTGCTGGATGCGGTCTTTCACCCGGCCGTCCCAGTCGGGGCGGTTATTGATCAGGGTTTTGCCCAGCTCCTGGCTGCGCATATCCATGCTGCTGTTGGGCTGAAAAGCGTTCCAGTACAGGTGATAGAAAACCCGTTTCAGGGTATCGGGCGAATGGTTGGTATATTCCAGTTGCTGCTTGCCGGTAAACCGGTTGGTGGTTACGTCGACATCGATATCCATCTTGTACTTCACCCGCTGTTGCCAGCGATCGGGTTGCGCCGAAGCGACCACCGCTGCTAACAGGAAGGCACAAACGAAAAGGCCCTTTTTGTTCATGGTATGTGCAATGTTTGGTTCCGGAAATCAGAGCGTAAGCTTGTCTTTCAGCAAACGCCCCTTATCGGTAAATGTAAGCTCTCTTTTGTTCAGATCGGATTTATAAACGATCAGCCGGTATTCAAAATGGTCGTCGGGATAGATCAGTTGATAGTAGTTGTTGACCGTCCATTCGGCGTACTTGCTTTTGTCGAGGCCGTCTTCGACCGCGCCGGGCAGGTCGTCTTTGCCGATCTCTTTTTGCGAATACACCCAGGTACCGTCGTTCTTGAAGCTGGCTTCGTATTTATCTCCGCTCAACTGGAAGCTGACGAGGTAATGAGAGAGCTTGTCTTTCCATTCAACGCTTTCCGCATTGCGGTATTTGTATTTGAAGGCATCGGTTACCACGGCCGGTATCTTTCTTATCTGCGCAGCGGCAGGCTGCTGAAAAGAAAAAACCAACAACAAGGCAAATACACAGGTAAGTTTCATAGTTGTCATTTGAGTTTCGCAAATATCGCCGGACTGCTGAAAAGAAAATCACAAAATCAGCCGGCGGCGCCGCTTACCACCAGTACGATCTCGCCTTTCGGCGGCTTTTCCTTATAGTAAGCAGCCAGTTCGGCCAGGCTGCCTCTTTTGTTTTCCTCGTACAGCTTGGTGAGCTCGCGGTGTACAGATGCAGACCGCTCAGCGCCGAACCAGGTTGCAAGCTCTTCAAGCGTTTTAACAAGCCGTACGGGCGACTCGTAGAATACCATGGTGCGGGTTTCGGCCGACAATTGCTTCAGCAGGGTCTGGCGGCCTTTTTTCAGGGGCAGGAACCCTTCGAAACAAAAACGGTTGATGGGCAGGCCGCTGTTGACCAGGGCGGGCACAAAAGCCGTGGCGCCGGGCAGGCATTCCACTTTCACATTTTGCCTGATGCACTCACGCACCAGCAGGAAAGCCGGGTCTGAGATACCGGGCGTACCGGCGTCGGTCAGCACGGCCATGGTCTTACCCGCTGCCAGTTGATCTACCAGGTGCTGCAGTACGCGGTGTTCATTGTGCTGGTGATAAGGCGTCAGCGGTTTCTGGATACCGAAATGGTTCAGCAGCCGCGACGAGTTGCGGGTATCTTCCGCCAGGATCACATCCACCGAGCGGAGAACATCCAGTGCGCGCAGGGTGATATCCTGCAAATTGCCAATCGGCGACGGCACCAGATACAGCACCGGATCAGTTTACGCTGATTTCGAACTGTTCCATGACCGGGTTGGCCAGGAGCTTTTTGGCCGCCTGCTCGGCAATGCCGCGGGCTTCTTCGGCAGAGGCGGCGTCGACCTGCAAAGTGATGTTCTTGCCGATGCGTACGTCCTGGATGGCGTTCAAACCGAGGTTACCCAATCCACCCATTACCGCCTTGCCCTGGGGGTCGAGCAGTTCTTTGAGCGGCATCACTTTAACCTGTACAGAAAATGTCATTCCGTTTTTAATTTAAAGAGCAAAGATAGGAGAATGTAGGCAAGGAAGACGACCGGCATAGCGGCCCATTTCAGCAGCAGGAAGGCGATAACGGCCACTATGAGCAGCAGGTATTTGGGAAGATTGTTCTTAACGCTGTAGTCCCTGAACTTGAATGCCATAAGCGGCAGCGTGCTTACCATCAGCCAGCTCAGCAATACGCATACGCCATACAGCACCCATTTGTTGAGCAGCAGGTCATAAACAATGCTGCTGCCGGTGTACCAATAAATCAATGGAAACGACGCCACTACCAGTCCCACGGCGGGCACCGGTACGCCTTTAAAACCATATTGCTGGCTGGTGTCGATATTGAAACGCGCCAGCCGGTAGGCCGCCGCGCAGGGCACCAGCAGGGCAGGCAGCAACCACAGCATGGAAGCCTCCATGCCGTTGGGCTCTTTGGCCAGGCTGAGACGGAGAAACTGGTAAAGGATCAGCCCCGGCGCCACGCCGAAGCTTACCACATCGGCCAGCGAATCGAGCTGCTTGCCCATTTCGCTGCTGGCGCCCAGCAGGCGGGCTACAAAACCGTCGAGAAAATCGATCAGCGCCGCGGCGGCGATAAAAGCCGACGCCATCCAGATGCGTTCCGGAAAATCGACCAGGTATTCGCCCTGCGGACCAATACCGATGCCTATCCCATTTTGAAGGGTTACAATAACGGCCAGGCAGCCGAATACCAGGTTAAGCAGCGTAAATAGGTTGGGGATCTGTTTCATGCGTGGTTAAAGATTCTTTTTTTTCGCTGGCTTCATGGCGGCTTCGATCTCATCAGCTGTAATGGGGATCGCCGCTGTCAGGTCTTTGTTGCCGGTTTTGGTAAGCCACACGTTGTTCTCAATGCGAATGCCCATCTTTTCTTCCTCGATATAAATACCGGGTTCTACGGTAAGCAGCATGCCGGCCTGCAGGGGCTCCTGCCGCGGACCCAGGTCGTGCACATCAAGCCCCAGGTGATGGCTGATGCCATGGTAAAGGTATTTACGATAAGCGGGATTCTCTTTGTCCTGGTTCTTCAGGTCGGCCGCCGACAACAAGCCGATCTTTTGCATCTGCTTACCGGCTTCCACGCCGACCCTGGCGGTATAATCGTTGAGGCTAATGCCGGGTTTCAGGATCGACTTCGCATATACATGGATGTTAAGACAGGCATTGTACACCTCTTTCTGTCTTTTGGAAAACTTGCCGTTTACGGGGATGGTGCGCGTAAGGTCGGCATTGTAACCGCCATACATGGCGCCGAAATCCATCAGCAACAGCTCACCGTCTTCACAACGCTGGTTATTGCTGATATAATGCAGGGTGCGGGCCCGGTCGCCGCTGGCAATGATACTGCCATAAGCCGCCCGGCCGGCCCGGTTGCGGACGAATTCATGGAGTATTTCGGCTTCGATCTCATATTCCATTGCCCCGGGCTTCACGAATTGCGCCACCCGGCGGAAGGCTCCCGCGGTAATATCGATCGCTCTCTGCACCACGGCTATCTCATCGGCTGTTTTTACAGCGCGCAGTTGCCGCAGCAATTTCGCTGCACGATGATACACGTGCAGGGGATAGCGGCGTTTCATTTCTTCGATGAAACGATAATCGCGTACCGGCACCTGGCTGGCACGCCGGTCGTTTTCGTTGGTGTTCAGGTAGATGCTATCGCACCGGTGTACGAGCGATTGGAGAAAGGCATCGAGGCTGTCGAGCCAAACGATGGTTTGAATACCGCTGATGGCGGTGGCTTCTTCCCGGCGCAGGCGGTGGCCATCCCACTTTTCTTTCAGTTCATTGGGCCGCACCAGCACCAGCACTTCGCGCAACTGCAGATCGGGATGCGAGGGATACAACAGCAGCATGCTGTCTTCCTGCCCAATGCCCGTGAGCCAGTACAGGTCCGCATTCTGGTGGAAGGGGTATAATCCGTCGCCGTTGGTGGGCATTTCATCATTGCTGTTGAAAATTGCCAGGGCATTTTCTTCCATGGCGGCGGCGAACCGCCGGCGGTTCTGGATGAAAATCCGGTTATTGAGCAGCTCATGCTTCATGCGCGCAATATTAGGGATAAATATAACGCCTTGCAGTCATCCCGCAGATTCGTGTTTTCGGAAGCGCCCTGTTTCTGTCGCGGCGGCCGCCGGCAATTTTTAGCATTTCTGCTGCAAACCGACGATGTAAATAATCCATCTTTGGGTACATGCAATTGCGCTTTATCGCTTTTTTTGCCCTCCTGCCCTGCTGGCAGCACACTGTATGGCCGGACGGAACCTCGCATATACAGCAACCTGCTGTTGCCTTGCAACGCGTTGCCGCTTTACAGGCACCCGCCCGGGAGCAGATCGACTGGCGCAGCCGCCGCCTGCTGACCTGGAATGATTTCAAAGCTGAACCTGTAACCGCAGCACCCAATGCGGCCCTTACCAGCACCTCGATCCTGATCAATTACAAATACGGCAGCAGCGGTTTCAGCTATCACCTGCAATGTGTGTTCTATCCCGGTAAATCGTGGACCAAAGTGAGCTCAGGCCGCATTCTTGCCCATGAGCAGGGCCACTTCGACATCACCCAGTTGTACACCCGGAAAATGCACCAGGCCCTGGCTGCCTATAAACCCCGCGACGGCAAAGTGGAAGAAGACGTGACGCGCATCTATAAAGAGATCGCCGAGCAGCAAGCTGTATTTCAAAAGCAATACGATACGGAAACGAATTTCTCGCGCGACTACGAAACACAGGCGAAATGGCTGGAGAAAATCGCGGCGATGCTAAAAGAAACGGAAGAGCTGAAGAATTATCCCTAAAACAACCCGTACAACTGCGCATCCACCTTGCTGATAATCTCCCCTAAGTCTTCTTCTTTTTCCGCAAACTTGTTCTTGTCAACATCGATCACGAGCAAAGGGCCTTCGCGGTAGGAGGCAATCCATTTGTTGTAGAGATCATTGAGGCGTTTGAGGTAATCGAGCCGGATATTCTCTTCGTATTCGCGGCCACGCTTCTGTATCTGCCCTACGAGGGTGGGAACCGAAGCCTGCAGGTAGATCAGCAGGTCGGGCGGCTGCACCATGGAGCGAAGGGTCTGGAAAAAAAGGAAATAGTTATCGAAATCGCGCTTGCTCATCAACTGCATCTCGTGCAGGTTGGGAGCGAAAATGTGGGCGTCTTCGTAAATAGTGCGATCCTGTACCACCGTCTCGGTTCCCCGATGGATATCAAGTATATGGTTAATGCGGCTGTTCAGGAAGTATATCTGCAGGTTGAAGCTCCAGCGCGGCATGTCTTCGTAGAAATCGTTCAGATAGGGGTTATGGTCCACGTCTTCAAACTGCGGTATCCATTTGTAATGTTTACTCAGCAACTCGGTAAGCGTGGTTTTGCCCGCACCGATATTGCCTGCTACCGCGATATGTCTTGGTTTTTTTCCCTTTGCCATAATTTACAATCAGCCTCAAGCCGCCCAATATAGTCAAATTAATAATACAGCAGCCCCATGGCAGCACGTACTTTTTCCATGGTGATACCCGCATTCCGGCGGGCTTTTTCCGCGCCCATTTCCATGATCCCGCGCAGGTACGCCTCATCGTTGCGGATGGCTTCCGCCTTCTCGCGTATGGGGCGGATAAAGTTTACCATGTCTTCCCCGAGCTGCTTTTTCAGGTCGCCATACCGGATATTCGCCGACTTGTAGTCGCCCTCGAATTTCGCCACCACGTCTGGCGCACTCACCAGGCGCAGCAACTGGAAGATATTTTCGATATAACCGGGCATGGGGGTGTCGGGCTCGGTGGGACCGCTGTCGGTTTTCGCTTTTTTCAGCTTATTCCTGATCTGGTCGTCGCTATCGTTCAAAAAAATGGCGGCATTCTGGTTTTCGCTCTTGCTCATTTTGCCTGAATCGTCGAGGCTCGGCACTTTAACCAGTTGTTCGCCAAAATTAAATGCCTGGGGTTCGGGGAACACTTCTCCGTCTTTGCCGTACCGGTGGTTGAAGCGTTTGGCAAAATTCCGCGCCATTTCGAGGTGCTGCTCCTGGTCTTTTCCCACGGGAACGAACCGGGCGCGCTGCAGGAGTATATCGGCAGCCATCAGCACAGGGTAGGTCAATAAGCCGGCATTGACGTTGTCGGGGTGCTGCCGTACCTTGTCTTTAAAGGTGGTGGTCTTCTCCAGTTCTCCTGTATAAGCCAGCATATTCAGGTACAGGTAGAGCTCAGACGTTTCGCGGAGATGGCTCTGGCAGTACAGGGCCACTTTTTCGGGGTCAAGTCCGCAGGCTATGTATTCGGCCAGTACCCGGTGTACATTGGTTTTCAGCTCAGTGGTATCGGGATGGGTGGTCAGCGTATGAAGGTCTGCCACCATAAAGTAGCAATCGTACTCCTCTTGCATGCGTACGTAGTTCCGGATGGCCCCGAAATAATTCCCCAGGTGGAGAAAACCGGTGCTCCGGATACCACTCAT
>JBDHYM010000115.1:0-10254 GCA_039811405.1 Flavihumibacter sp.
CCGTTTAGTGGATAAAGCGGCTAATAATGAACAAAATCCTCTAGTTTCCAACTGACCGAAAAAATGGTACGCCTACAACAGGACGACATCGCCCACCGAAGCTTTAGCTTAGGTGGGCTTTTTTATTGTAGGTAATATTCTTTCTCCGCTTCGGTGAGCTTCGTCGGGCGAGGCCCGATAAAAGTCCAAAATGGTAAAGGAAGGTCGATGCTTGAGAATCCGGTCAGGCACTTGCAGGTGGAGAACCGGCGTTTTTTCTCTTTTTCGGCCAACCGCCAGATACCTTGTTTCACTGTCATACAACGCGCACAAAAGCTGTATTTTTAATACATGATACGGGTTATCCTGTTGCTCGATTTTTCAGAAGAATATCATAAAAAGTTGTTGCAGGGTATTTTACGGTACTCACGCGAATTCGGGCCATGGGTCTTTTGCCGTATGCCGGTGTACTATCGCGAAAAACTGGGCGTGGAGGGCATTATCGAATTTGCCAAAGAATGGGATGCCGACGGCATCATTGGCCAGTTGGAAAACAACAACGAGATAAAAAAATTCAAGAAGGCCGGTATCGCCGTTATTGCGCAAGACTTCCGGGAGAAAATTGAAGATATTCCCAGTATAACCAGCTCTTATCACAAAACGGGGCAGCTTGGCGCCGATTATTTCCTGAAGAGAGGATTTAAACATTTTGCTTTTTACGGTTTTAAAAACATCGTGTGGTCGCGCGAGCGGGCGACCGGCTATGAACAAAGGCTGAAAGCGAAGGGGTACCCTGTTCATCATTTTGCGGCCGACGAGCACAGCACCACCGATGTATGGTATTACAAACCTTCTTCGTTGGGTAACTGGCTGAAATCATTGCCCAAGCCGGTTGCCCTGATGGCCTGCGACGATAACCAGGGGTTGCATATAACGGAAGCATGCCGTTATTCGGGTATCCGAATACCCGACGAGATCGCGGTACTGGGGGTTGACAACGACGAGACCATCTGTTATCTCTGCGATCCGCCCTTGTCGAGCATCAGCCTCGATATTGAGAAAGCCGGGTATGAGGCGGCAAAGCTGCTGGCAGCTATCATACGCGGCGATAAAAAAACATACGATATCGTCGTGAACCCCACGCACATCATCACACGTCATTCCACCGATGTTTTCTCCACCGACGATACGCTGATATTGAAAGCGCTGAACTATATTCACCAGAATATAGACAACAATATCCGGGTTGAAAATATAGTACGCGAAGTGGCGATGTCGCGCCGGCTGCTCGAAAAACGCTTTCACCAGGTAACCGGGTATCCGATATACCAGTATATATCAAACCAGCGAATAGAAAAATTCACCAAGATATTGCTGGAGACCAAAAAAACAGCGTACGAGATCGCCCTGGAATTAGGACTGCCCGACAGCAAGAATATTTCAAGGCAGTTTAAAAAAGAGAAGGGAATGACGCCGGTCGAATACCGGAAAGCGTTTTCCAAGAAGTAGTATATGGCCGAAGCTGAATTTCATCCTGATCATTTCCGCTCTTCCAGCGGTATATCGAACGGCACGCTTGCATAATTGATGTTCCGGTAGCCGTAGCGTTTGAGCTGCTTGCCCATCCTGGCGGTGAAGCCCTTCCAGTTTTTGGCGGCCTTTGGCGTCCACGCTATTTCACTCAAGGCACTTATACGCGGAAACACCATATGTTCTACTGCCGATTCGTCGGGCATGTATTCGGTCCAGGCGCAGGCCTGGGGCCCCAATATATGTTCGGCTTCATCGGCGGTCAACTGACCGGGCACGGGATCGTAATTGTACACTTTTTGTAAAGGAAGATAACCGTTTCCCGCCAGGGGTTCTGTTTGACGGTTACCCTGGTAAAACCAGAAATATAAATACTGTATGGGCGTCATAATCACATCATGACCGCTCTTCGCGGCCTGTATGCCGCCTTCCGTTCCCTGCCACGACATAACGGTGGCATTGGGCGCCAGGCCGCCTTCGAGTATCTCGTCCCAGCCGATGATCGATCGTCCCTTCGCATTGACGAATTTTTCTATCCGCCTGATAAAATAGCTCTGCAGCTCATGCTCGTTTTTCAGGCCCAGGTCTTTTATCTTTTGCTGGATCTCCGCCGATTTTTTCCAGCCGTCCTTAGCCGCTTCGTCTCCACCGATATGAATGTATTTTCCCGGGAAGATATCCATCACTTCCGTTAAGACATCTTCCAGGAAAGAAAATGTTTCATCCCTTACGTTGAACAGGTTGGAGAAAACACCCCAATACGTAGCCACTTCGATCGGCCGGCCGGTATCGCCCAATTCGGGATAAGCGGCAATGGCGGCGGTGGCGTGCCCCGGCATTTCAATTTCAGGCACTACCGTAATGTATCGCGCTTTGGCATAGGCGACGATGTCGGCCGCTTCTTCACGGGTGTAAAACCCGCCATACCGTTTTCCGTCAAACCGGAAAGGCGTGTCGATGGCCGCATGCCCGATCAGCGTTTCTTTCCGCCAGCCGCCTGTTTCGGTAAGCCGGGGATATTTTTTTATTTCAAGCCGCCAGCCCTGGTCGTCGGTCAAATGCCAGTGAAAGGTATTCAGCTTGTGCATGGCCATGTTGTCGATGTATTTTTTGATGAAAGCCACCGGGTAAACATGCCGGCTTACATCCAGGTGCATGGCTCTCCAGCCAAAACGGGGCACATCGCGTATCTCCACCGCGGGCAATGTCCACTTCAGGCCGTGTATTACCGAAGCCGATTCAATTTCGGGCGGCAGCAGTTGAAAAATGGTTTGCAGTCCGTAGAACAAACCTGCCGGTTTTCGGGCGCTGATGGTAATCGCATTGGCGCTGACTGACAACACATATCCTTCCCCGCCCAACGATTCGTCTTTTTCGTTGATGAAGAAAGAGATGGTATTTGTGCGGTTTGCATATTCACCCTGTTTGATAACCGGCGTTATCCCGGCTGCCTTTTCCAGCTTACCGGCCAGCAACTGCGCTATCTCAAGTACGGCGGCATCGCCCGCGGGTATCAACAGCGCTGTAGCAGGTTTTATTACGAAGCGCCCTTTTGTTGCATGGATGTGCTGCGGCCAGGGTATGATGCTGATGTCTTTCAGGCTTCTGTCCTGGGCCGGCAGCCGATGGCAGGCACTCAATAAAAAGAGCAGGAAGACGGCGTACCAACAATTGCTGTTTCTCATAATGACTATTGTTGACGGAATCGTTTGTTATTGTGTTTCGGAAGACAGCTTTTTCCCTTTTTTACAGCCGTACAGCGCATAATACAGCAGGAACAGGTAAAAGGGAACAGCCACTATATACGCAGTCTGGTGGTCGGTCAAACCGGTAAGATAACCATATAGCAGGGGCGTCACGGCGCCTCCTACAATGGCCATTACCAATAAGGCCGAGCCCCGGCTGGTTTGCCGGCCGAGCCCGTCAAGTGCCAGCGGCCAGATAGCGGGCCATAGCAGGGCATTGCCGAAGCCAAGCAGCACCATACACCAAAGCGAAATTCCTTTGCCGGTAATGCATACCAGGCAGGTGAACCATACACCCAGCAGCGCACATACCAGCAAGGCCTTTCGCTGTGTGATCAGTTTGGGTATAACGGCAATGCCCACACAATAACTGACGATCATGGTGATCAGGGTATAGGAAGCAAAATATTTTGCATTACGGAAACTATAACCCCAGTACTGCGCATATTGTATGATGGTATCCACCACCAGCACTTCCACGCTTACCGCGCAGAAGATGGCAACGGCGCCCAGCACCAGGTAGGTATGACTGAACAGGCTTCGTTTACCATGCAGCAGTCCTTCGCTCCCGGCTGCCGTGTTATCGTTTATTTCAGGCAGCCTCGACAAGCGGATGATGAGCGCCAGGCCCGCCAATACAGCCGCTATCACCAGGTAAGGCACCAGCAAACGCCCCGACAGATCATCGAGCAGCACTTCTTTTTGTGGCGCAGTGGCGGTAAGCAGCAATTGCTGCACCTGGTCGATCTCGTCGGGGTTGCGCACAATAGCACCTACGAGCAATACAGGTGCGATAGCCCCGGCCAGCTTGTTACAAACACCCATGATGCTCATACGGCCGGCGGCGCGCTCTATCGGCCCCAATACGATTATATAGGGATTGGCGGCGGTTTGCAGCAGGGTTAAGCCGGTGGCCTGCACAAACAACCCGGCCAGGAAAACAGGATAGGCCCGGCTGCTGCCCGCCGGCACAAAAAGCAACGCTCCGCAGGCCATCACCAGCAGGCCAAGCACCATGCCGTTCTTGTACCCCGTCTTTTTTAAAATGGCCGAAGCCGGAAAAGCCATCAGGAAATAGCTCATATAAAAAGCAAAGGCCACCAGCATGGCTTCCTTTACATTCAGCTCGCATACCAGCTTGAAATAGGGAATAAGCACCGAGTTAACCCAGGTAATAAACCCGAAAATAAAAAACAGCGAGCCAATGATAAGAAGCGGTATATACCTGTTTGCGTTAGCAATGTTTCTTGTTCCGTTCATCTGTTGTCGCTTTCGGGTGTATCAATAACCAGGTAGTCGGCGCCCAGGTCCTGCAACGGATCTGCATCGGCTGCGCAGAAACCAACATGAAGGTGCCGGCGCCAGCCTTCGGCATGCGCGAACCTTCCCGACATAAGACCCACCTGCCGCGATACCGCTTCCATGGTCTGCAGGTAGGAGTTAAGGTGCTGGCTGGTATCCAGCCAGTTTTGCTGGCTTCGGTGCGCCTTTAATGCCTGTAGTTTGGTGGCATGAACGGCGCCGGTATTTACATACCCATGCGGTGTTATCTTTCCATACAGGTTATCGTGCAGCGTATGTGGCAGGGCATGGTATATGGTGCAGTCATAATTTGCGGCGGCTCTTTGCGGTGTGGTTCTGTAATTGGACATACCACGGGCAAAAGCCGCCGAAACCGCCAGCCGGCAGGTGTTTGTATGGTCTTCCATATAGTCTGCCGGCGAATGTGTCAGCACGATGGATGGCTTTACTTCGCGAATGATGGCGGCCATCCGGCGCAGCGTATCATCGTCGTAAAATATTTCCATATCGTTGCGAAAGGGCAGATGAAAATGAGCGCCCAGTATGTCTGCGGCTTCCTTTGCCTCTTCCAGCCGCATGGCTTTTATAGTTGCTTCATCAAACTCGGTAGTGCCGCAGTTACCCCCCGATATATTCATGTAATGAATTTCATAACCCGCCTTTTTCAGCTGTAATAAAGTGCCGGCCATCATCAGCTCTATATCGTCGGGATGTGCCGCAATCGCAAATGCAGTTTTCATATTTACCATTAATATACGTTGCTTTGAAAATTACTGATACCGGTCCATGCCTGTCATTTTTCGCACCGGTACAATCCGGCTGATCAAACGGGCGACGTCTTAATGCATATCGATGTTGCAGGCGCCAAAGGCCGGTCGGTAAAAATTGAACTGTACATTCGGGTGATGGGCCATTAACGACATAGGCACCCGGCTGTCGGCAATCCCTTTGCTGATCATCAACGTGGTAAGCCGCATGCCAAACGGGTTATCGTGCATACCCGCATGCCATATCGATACTTTCTCCGCTTGCCATGTCTGCACAGGTCCTACCGTAACGGCCTGCACCGGTACACCGGTTACAATACCACCACCCGAGGTACGGGCATTTTGCGTAATAGTGTTGGGGTGAAGGTCAACCACCCGGGTATCCAGTTGCAGGTACTCCTGCGGGGTCGGCGGTTGCTCCGCATATTTTCCTTCCCGTTTTACCGGGTCGTTGAATGCCCAGTGTTTTGTTTCGCCCTGGCCGCCCTGCATAACAGCACAACGCACGCCGGCCCAACTGCCGATGTATTCCCCTACGTCGGCTTTGGGAAAGAAGATCTGCGAATCGGGCATACGCAAAGCAGGATCTATCCGGTTGAAGCAAAGGTCGAAAGCAGCTTTTTTAAAAGACAGCGGATGATCGATGCCGGCTTCTTTTCCGTTCACCACCCATTCGTCCATACCCCAGTACCAGGCATGCCTGAGATCGATCTTCAATTCATTGACAAGCATGGCCACCAGGGGCAGTTGTTCCGTAGGGCCTATCGGACCGCACAAGCCAACCGGGTGGCCGGGCGATGCAAGCTTCCAGGCGTTGATGTACTCAAGTGCCTCGGCCAGGTAGAACTCCTGTAGCGTGTCGTATATCTTTATGCTAAACCCGTTGCGCGCAAAGTGGGGAAGATCGTTTATGGTAATGGCAGCAGCTTCGTTCAGCAGGCTGTCGTCTAATGTGGTAAAATCCCACCAGCCGGGGGCCAGGATACTGTGCTTCACCGGTATGGTATTTCTGACTTTCTTCGTTTCCATTCCTGATATTTTCGCGCCCAAATCTATCGTAGCAGAAACGGAGGCTTACCGCTTTTTCCGTATAAATAGGCGCATTTTGCGAAACGCAAAATCTTTTAGGCGACCTGTTATTCAAAGCTTTCACGCATGAATGCAGATCAGTTTTTCTATCGTTTGAGGAAGGAAAGTCTCTTTAATTTGCCACCGTCCCCGCTGTCAATTACCCGCCTGCGTCCAGGCATCCCGGTCGTCGGGAGAGAATTTCCAGGGGGCAAAATTATTCTCGATGTTACCGAAAAGCACATTCCATTCCTGCGGGGCATTGCTTTCTTCCATGATCAGCGAACGGCGCAGCTCGAGGATGATCTCCAGCGGACTGATGCTTACCGGGCAGGCCGCTACGCAGGCGTTGCAAGTGGTGCAGGCGCGCAGCTCTTCAACCGTAATATAACCGTGCAGCAGGGTTTTGCCATTGTCGGGAGATTGTCCGAGGTCGAGCAGCCTGCCCCGCTCTTCGAGGCAATCGCGCGTGCTCATCATGATCTTGCGGGGCGAGAGCTTTTTACCGGTAAGCGTGGCCGGGCAGGCGGCCGAACAACGGCCGCATTCGGTACAGCTATACGCATCGAGCAGGTTGCGCCAGCTCAGGTCGGTAACTTCTTTGGCGCCAAAAGCGGCCGGTGCGGCGGCATCGGCCGGCGCCAGTTCGGGCTGCATGGCATATAACACCTCCTGCTGAATGGCCGGCATATTGTTCATCTTTCCCGGTGGCGCCAGGCGTGCATACCAGGCATTGGGAAAAGCCAGCAATATATGCAGGTGCTTGGAGAATGGCAGGTAGTTTAGGAAGGCGAAAATGCCCACGATATGCAGCCACCAGCAAGCACGTTCAAATACATGCAGCGAATGAGGCGACCAGCCGGCGAAGAGCGGCTTGAGCCATTGGGAAACGGAAAAATCAACGGCAGGGTCGGCGGCATTCATCAGCAGAAACAGGCTCATCAGCACGATCTCCGACAACAGGATGTAATTGGCGTCGGAACGCGGCCATCCGTCGAGGTCATGGCTGATGAAGCGTTTTATCTTCATTACGTTGCGGCGCGCCAGGAAAATGGCGCAGGCAGCGATCACACCAACGGCCAGCCATTCAAACGCATTGATCAGAACAGGGTAGAGGCTGCCCAGCGGCCGCCTGAAGAGACGATGCGTACCCAGCAACCCGTCGAGCACGATCTCCACAATCTCGATATTGATGATGATAAAACCGGCATACACCACCAGGTGCATCAGTGCTACCAGCGGGTTGGCGAACATTTTTTTCTGGCCGAAAGCAAGCAGCAGCAGGTTCCGCCAGCGTTGCGGGTGATTGCCGGTAAAGTCGGCATCTCTTCCCAAAAGTATATTGCGCCGGATACGCATGACCCGGCGGGAGAAGAGGTAAACGGCCAGTGCTGCCACTGCCAGAAATGCCATTTGCTGTAAGAGTTGCATATGCGGCCTTGAACAAACTAAATTAAGTGATTTCCCGATGGCTCGGGGTTTTGTCGTAATTTTTCGGCCTCAAAACCAGGCATGGAGACGGAAAAGAAATACATACTCGACGAAGCGGCCGCCGCCGTTAAGCTGGAACGGATGGCGTATGAAATTGCGGAAGAGCTGGACGAAACAACCGACAAGATCATACTCGCCGGCGTTCGCGACAACGGCGTGGTAATGGCGCATATACTTGCCCGTTTGATAAAGGAGATCGCCGGGCTCGATGCCGAAATCATCGAGCTGTCGCTCAACAAGCGCCATCCCGGCGCCGTGACGCTCAGCCCCGAACCCGATTTCAACGACCGGGTGGTAATCCTGGTCGACGATGTGGTGAACAGCGGTAAAACCAGTCTCTATGCACTGAAGCCCTTCCTGGACAGCCATCCGCGCCGGATACAACTGCTGACGCTGGTGGAACGCACCCACAAGGCTTTTCCCGTAAAAGCCGATTATGTAGGCGTTAGCCTGGCCACCACCTTGCAGGAGCATATATATGTGGAAGTGAACGGCGATCGCGTCACGGGCGCCTATATCATCTGATCACTCGTGCAGCCAGTGCCCGCGAAAGCCGCCGGCACCGTTCCATTCCAGCGCCGGCGCTGGAATCTTTACCGAATTGAACAGGAAGAAAATGCTGCGCAGGGTTTTGCTGCGGGTAGGTATCTGCGTTAGATCGAGGTCGGCCGACAAATAGTAACGCCGTACCCTGGGCAGATCGCCCCGGTCGATGGTTTGCCCTTGTTTGTCCACCCACCGGTTGTTGCGCCCACCCAACATAATATCACTGCTGTATCCCACTGACAGCATCAGCCACCGCGGCCAGCCAGAACGGGGGAAAAACGAACTTATATTGCCGCTGATCCAATAGGTCTGGCTGTTGTAGTCTTTGAGCACCCGGCCGGGGACGCTGCTGCCGAACAATTCGTTCCGCCGCCCTTCCAGCCCCGCGGGATAGTTGTGCGGCCAATACCCCAGCTTGATATGAAGCCGCTGCTCTTTCCAGGCCAGCTCCTGCGCCAGGTAGGTGGCGGCGCCGCCCGCATTGGCCGTCATGTCCCACCAGCTAAATCCCCATTCGGCCGAAAAGCCATCCTGTATCTCAACAATGCTTTGAAAGGCGACTGCGCTGGCAGCGCCCAGCCAGGCCGCTTTGCGGGGCGAGAGCCCGGCCGATGTCCAGGTAGCGGCCGACACGCGCGACAACTGGTAGGCCGTCCATGCATGGCCGGCTTTGTCCATCTGGTTCCACTCGGCACCATCGTTGAAAAAATGAAAAGCGCTGCGGGGATAATCTGCATACCAGGCTTTGTTTAGGGCTACGAAGGTGCCTGCCCATACAGCAGCATGCGCGCCGCCCACCAGCCATTTTCTGCCAGACGCTGTTCGAGCCGGTATCGAATCCTGCGCGGGCAATGCCGGCGCAAGCAACAGGCAGCCTGCCAGGGCGAAGAACAATTTCCCGTTTCCAAACAATAACGAAATGGTTTTCAATGAATCAAAAATACATATCTTCAATCCTATATAAAACTGAATATTATGGATGCAAGCATTCAGGCAAAAGTAGACCAGTGGCTGAACGGCAATTACGACGACCAAACCAAAGCTGCCATCAAAGAATTGGCAGAGAAAAATCCGACCGAGCTGACCGATTCCTTTTACCGCAACCTGGAATTTGGTACCGGGGGATTGCGTGGCATTATGGGTGTCGGCTCCAACCGCATGAATAAGTACACCGTGGGCATGGCCACCCAGGGTTTCTCGAATTACCTCAAGGCCACTTATCCCGGTAAGGAAATCAAAGTGGCCATTGCGCACGACAGCCGCAACAACAGCCGCTTCTTTGCCGAAACAACCGCCCATGTATTTGCCGCCAACGGTATCAAGGTATACCTCTTCGAAGCCCTGCGGCCCACGCCTGAGCTGAGCTTTACCATCCGTCTTTTCGGTTGCCAGGGCGGGGTAGTGTGCACCGCTTCGCACAACCCCAAAGAATACAACGGGTATAAAGCGTACTGGAACGACGGCGGGCAACTGGTGCCGCCGCACGACAAGAATGTGATCGCCGAAGTGGAAAAAATTTCGTCGGTCGACGAAGTGAAGTGGTCGGGTGGCGACGCCAACATTACGCTGGTAGGTAAAGATGTCGATGACCAATACATCGCGATGGTGAAAAGCCTCAGCGTATATCCCGATGTGATCGCGCGGCAGAAAGACCTCAAGATCGTCTATACCCCCATTCACGGCACAGGCATTATGCTGGTGCCGAAAGTGCTGGAAACATTTGGCTTCACCAACGTGCACATCGTTGACGAGCAAAGCAAGCCCGACGGCAATTTCCCGACGGTGAATTATCCCAACCCCGAAGAGGCCGACGCCATGGCCAAAGG
>JBDHYM010000116.1:0-10104 GCA_039811405.1 Flavihumibacter sp.
AAGCCCGAAGACGAAGGGCCGGTCCGGGAAACGGTAAAGGTCATCAACGATAAAGTGATCGAGTTCAAGACCCATTTTTCAGGGAAAGACATGCAGGATTATATCGCCATGGTGCTGGTTTGGTACGCCACCGAGCAATCGGCCGAAACCCAGCAGGGCATCGACAACCGTGCCATCAGCGAAAAACTGGGGCAGATCGAAAGTTTGATCGACAAACTGAATGGCTGAAAATCGTTACATTCGCGCCATTCAGTTTCACTTAACTAGTTAAAAAACAATTCAATGGACTCAACCATATTGCTCCTCATCGTCGGTGTCGCGGCCCTGGTCGCTGGCATCGTAGCGGGGAAATTCATCTTCAAAGCCAATACCGAGCAGAAGATCCAGGAAGCCGGCGCAGAAGCCAGCAAGATCATTACCGAAGCCCAACTGAAGGCCGAAACCATTAAGAAAGAAAAACAGCTCGAGGCCAAGGAGAAATTCGTTCAGTTGAAAAGCGAGCACGATAAAGAGGTGAACGAAAAGAACCGCAAGATCAACGATGCCGAGAACCGCATCAAGCAGAAAGAAGTTTCGATCAACCAGAAAGAGAACAACCTCGATAAGCAGATTAAGGAGAACGAGGCGATCAAGGAAACCCTCAACCGCCAGATCGAAGTGGTGAATCACAAGCGTACCGAGCTGGAAAAGCACCAGGAAGAGCATATCCGCCGCCTGGAAAAGATCGCCGGCCTGACGGCCGACGAGGCCCGGTCGCAGCTGGTGGAGAGCCTGCGCAACGAAGCCAACACCCAGGCGCTGGCCATTCAGCAGGAGATCATCGACGACGCGAAGCAGAAAGCCAATAAAGAGGCCCGTAAGATCATTATCCAGACCATCCAGCGTACCGCCGCCGAGCAGGCCATTGAAAACTCGATCACTGTTTTCAACCTGGAAAGCGACGAGATCAAGGGACAGATCATTGGCCGCGAGGGCCGGAATATCCGCGCCATTGAAGCCGCTACGGGAGTGGACCTGATCGTGGATGATACCCCCGAAGCGATCATTCTTTCTTCATTTGATCCGCTGCGCCGGGAGATCGCCCGCCTGAGCCTCACCCGCCTGGTGACCGATGGCCGGATCCACCCCGCGCGCATCGAAGAGGTGGTAGAAAAGACCCGCCGCCAGATCGAAGAGCAGGTCATCGAGATCGGAGAAAGAACGGTGATCGAGTTGGGCATCCATGGCTTGCACAAAGAGCTGGTGCGGATCGTCGGTAAAATGCGCTTCCGTTCTTCTTATGGCCAGAACCTGCTGATGCACAGCCGTGAAGTAGCCAACCTCTGCGGCATCATGGCATCTGAGCTGGGCCTGAACCCCAAGTTGGCCAAGCGCGCCGGCCTGCTGCACGATATCGGTAAAGTGCCTGATGAAGAATCGGAGCTGAGCCATGCCCTGCTGGGCGCCAAGCTGGCCGAGAAATATGGCGAGAACCCCGCTGTAGTGAATGCCATCGGGGCGCACCACGACGAAATGGAAATGCAATACGTGATTTCGCCCATCGTGCAGGCCTGCGACGCCATTTCAGGTGCCCGTCCCGGCGCCCGCCGCGAGATCATGCAGCAATACCTGCAGCGCATCAAAGACCTCGAGAACATGGCCATGGGTTACCAGGGCGTGGAAAAAGCCTATGCCATTCAGGCCGGCCGTGAGCTGCGCGTGATCGTGGAGGCCGACAAGGTAACCGATGCCGACAGCGACCGGCTTAGTTTCGAGATCGCGCAAAAAATTCAAACAGAAATGACCTTCCCCGGCCAGATCCGCGTCACCGTGATCCGCGAAAAGCGGGCGGTGAATGTGGCGCGCTAACACGCGCAGGCGAAGCCCAGGAACCAAAAAGGAAGGGTCGCTGCTGGTGGAGTTTACTCCTTTCGCAGCGACCCTTCCTTTTGCCCCCACCCGTCGGGTGGCACCCGACGGGTGCGACCTGACGGGTGGATGTCTCCTGTCGCACACTACTGTACCAAAAGCGTACGCTTTTCTTCGACGGTGGCGAAGCATTTACCTGATTATGAAGCGCTTGCCAATTTGGCACTTGAATGGAGGATAGCATGTAAATCATCTTCATGTTCCGGAACTACTTCAAAACCGCCTGGAGAAACCTGTTGCGAAACAGGATATATTCATTTATCAATATTGCGGGGCTCACCATTGGACTGGCCTGCGCCATGCTGATCACGCTGTACGTGAAAGACGAAGTGAGCTTTGACCGGTTCCATGCCAATGGTGATCATATTTACCGGATAGTCTCAAAGTCGAAACACAATGGAGAAGAACGCGAGAGCTCGCATACCGGCTATTTGCAAGGCCCGCGGTTTAGCCAGGCGGTTCCGGGTATAGCTGATTTCGTGCGAGTGCAATACGGTTACGAAGAAATCAAGCTGGGAAATGAAGTACAAAACCAGGAATTGCTCTATGTGGACTCACCCTTCCTGCGGGTGTTCAGTTTTCCCGTACTGGCGGGCAATCCTGCTACCTGCCTGAAAGATCCGTCGAGCATTGTCATTAGCGAAGATGCTGCCAAAAAGCATTTCGGCACCAGCGACGCTCTCGGTAAAACGCTGCTGATAAAATCCGACAGCACATTCAAAGCCTATACGGTAACGGCAGTTACAAAGCGATGCCCGCAAAACTCGTCCTTGCGTTTCGATGTATTGCTGCCGTTTAAAGAAACAGAAGCCGATGCCCAAAACAGTGAAAACTGGTTTAACTTTTTTCTCAACACGTTTGTGGTGCTGCGTCCCGATGCCAACCGCGCAGCGGTGGTTAACCAGATGCAGCATTTCTATGAACGGGATGCCGGTCCGGCATTCAAGTCGCTCCAGGAAAAATACGGTGGCGATGGTACGATGGGCACTTATTTCCTGCAACCTTTTACCGATATGCACCTCAATACGGAGCTATCGGCGCAAAACGGGCTGGTGAGGGGTTCCAACCCGATGTACGGTTATATCTTATCGGGCATTGCCCTGTTCGTGCTGCTCATTGCCTGCATCAATTTTATCAACCTGACCGTTGCGCGCTCGGTGAAGCGGGCAAAAGAAATCGGCATCCGAAAAGTGGTGGGCAGCAGCAGGCAGCAACTGATCGGTCAGTTCATCGGCGAATCATTCATCTTATGTACCATCGCTTTTGTGTTAGCGATAGTGCTGACCAAAACCATTCTGCCCTTGTTTAACACACTTTCTAATAAGGCACTGTTCTTTTCATACCTGTTCGACCTGAAGTTGGTGCTTGCCTTTATCGGGTTGTATTTCGCCACCGGCTTGCTGGCCGGCTTCTATCCTGCCCTTGTTTTATCGGGATACAATCCTATTCAAACCCTGTACAGCCGGTTCAATATTGGCGGGAAGAATTACCTGCAGAAGTCGCTTGTGGTGCTGCAGTTCACCCTTGCGTCTTTCCTCATCATCGCCACCTTCACCATTTACTACCAGTTCAATTACCTCACCAGCCGGCCGCTGGGATACGACGACAGCAATATGGCGGTGGTCAATAAGAATAGAATTACTCACAACGAAGCGATATTGTTTGCGAACGAACTGAAAAGATCTGCCACTATAGTGGGTGTGGCAGCAAAAAACGATGGCAACTGGTTCACCAGCGCCCGGTTAAGCAACGATTCCACCATTGGCTTCCATTATGAAACAGTCGATGAGGCCTATATTCCGTTGCTGCACATCCCCCTGGTGGCAGGCAGGAATTTTTCCGGCGATCATCCCGCCGATGCAGCGACTTCGGTGATCGTCAACGAATCATTTGTAAAAAAAGCAGGCTGGAAAAACCCGATCGGTGAAACCGTGAATTTTTGGTACAATAACAATGAGATTTACCGGGTCATCGGAGTGGTGAAAGATTATCATTTCCTGAACCTGAATGAGAAAATAAGTCCGCAGTTGTTTACCATGAAGATGGACAACCAGTTCGGCAACTATCATATCAAAATAAAACCCGGCACCGAGGCAGAAAGCCTGAAATGGATCCGCAAAACCTTTACGTCGTTTTATCCTGTGAGTCCCTATGACTATGTATTCAAAGATGAAGCCAACCGACGCGCCTACGACGACATCGCCAAATGGAAGCAGATCATTTTGTTCGGCTCCCTGCTCACGATCTTCGTTTCCTGCATCGGTTTGTTCGGGCTGTCGGTATTGTCGGCCGAAAGGCGCGTGAAAGAGATCGGTGTGCGCAAAGTGCTCGGCGCCTCCACCAACCATCTGGCAACCATGCTGAGCCGTGATTTCCTTTGGCTGGTGCTGATCGCCCTGGTGGTTGCTTCGCCGCTCGCCTGGATAGCCGGCAATAAATGGCTGGAGCATTTCCCGTATCGGGTAAACCTGCAGCTATGGATCTTTGCAGGGGCGGCGGTACTGGTCGTGGTCATCGCCCTTCTTACCGTCAGCTTTCAGGCCTTCAGGGCCGCCGGCGCCAACCCGGTAAAAAGCCTGCGCTCGGAATAACCCGTCGGGTGGCACCTGACGGGTACGACCTGACGGGTGCGACCCGTCGGGTAAAAATTATTAACTTTTGACTCAATACGATGATCCAGCATTACTTCAAAACCGCCTGGCGGAATTTCATCCGCAATAAGACATTTTCGATCATTAATATCGGCGGACTGGCGATTGGGCTCGCGGCCTGCTGGCTAATCATGCTCTACGTAGGCAATGAACTTAGTTATGATCGCTACCACCAGCATGCCAACCGGGTTTTCAGGGTAGCGCAGCACGCCGAATGGAATGGCGGCAGCTTCCACCTGGCACTTACATCGCCGCCTTTTGCGCAGGCGATCAAAAACGCCTTCCCGGAAGTAGAAGAAACCGTTCGGATCGATGCAGAAGGCGGCGGCACTATCACCTACGGCGAGAAGCACATAAAGGTCAACGATATATTATTTGCCGACAGCAGCTTTTTCAAAGTGCTAGATTTCCCGTTTCTATACGGAAACACAAATGCGCTTGATCACCTGAACTCCATCGTTATTACGCAATCACTGGCGATAAAAATATTCGGGGATCCTTCCGTTGCGGTTGGCAAGACCATTTCTTTCGGCAGCAACGACAACGTAACGGTAAGCGCCGTTATAAGAGATGTGCCGGCAAATTCCCATTTCAGCTTTAGCGGTATTCGCCGCATGGCGCCAAACAACGATCCGGCATGGGGAAATGCTTATTTATATACCTATGTATTGCTGAAGAATGCATCGACAATTGCAGAAGTAAATGCAAAGCTGCCATCGTTTTACGAAAAGAACCTGAGAGCCGAATTGGAAAAAGTAGCCGGAAAAGCCGATTACCGGCTGGAACTGCAGCCAATTACCAGTATCCATCTCCAGTCGAACCTGGAATATGAAATCGGACCGAACGGTAGCATGCGCTATGTGGTGGGCTTCTCACTCATTGCTGCCTTGATACTGCTCATTGCTTCCATCAATTATATGAACCTGTCAACCGCACGGTCGTCTCTCCGGGTAAAAGAAATTGGCGTGCGAAAAGTAAACGGTTCAGGCAGGGGGCAACTCGTGATCATGTTTCTGGCAGAATCGATCGTAATTACTTTTTTTGCAGCAATCGCCTCCCTGTTCCTGGTAAAACTGTCGATGCCATGGTTCCTTCGGTTCACCGGCAAAGAAGCTTTCGCCTGGCAGCCCGGCAATTGGCAGACCATCGGGTTTGCACTGGGTTTCACCCTGGTCGCCGGCGTGCTGAGCGGTTTATATCCCGCGCTGTTTCTTTCTGGCTTCAGGCTGATCCCGTCATTAAAGGGACAGACCGGAAGCCATGAAAGCAATCTCCGTTTCCGGCAATCGTTGGTGGTGTTCCAGTTTGTGATCACCATTGCAATGCTGGCTTCATCGCTCATCATCTATCAGCAGTTACGCTATCTCGGTAACAAAGACCTCGGATTCAACAAAGACCAGGTATTAACCTATCACCTTAACAATCGCGCAGCAAGAAATAATATCCAGCAGGTAAAGGATGAGTTGCTGCGAAGCCCGCTGATCGAAAGCGTTGCCGTAGCCGGCAACCCGATCGGGAGCAACAATATTGGCGGAACCGCTGTGAAGCCGGAAACAATCAATGGCAGTATCAGCGACAAAGACCAGATGGTGCGAATGTTGCTCGTTGACGAGGATTTCGTGAATACGCTGCAGATAAAAATGAGCGACGGCCGCAACTTCTCCAAAGAAATGCCAACCGACAAAAACAGCAAGGTCTTGATCAATGAGACCTTTGCTGTAAAAAACGGTTGGACCTCGCCTGTTGGGAAGAAGATCCAGGTGGAAACCGGTTCAGCCGGCAAACCATTGGTCTATGAAGTAGCCGGTGTCATGAAAGATTTCAATATCTATTCGCTGCAACACAAAATTGAGCCGCTGGTCGCGATGCTGCCTGTGGAGAATGGCGACAAAGACAATATATATGTGCGCCTCAACGCACGCAATATGCCGGCCGGATTGCGATATGTGTCAACTGTTTTTAAAAAATTCGATGCTGAGAATCCCTTCGAGTATAATTTCCTCGATGAAAACTTCGCCCGTCAATACCACGCTGAGAAAATGCAGGGCAAACTACTGATCAGCTTTACGCTGCTGGCGATCGCAATTGCCTGTCTCGGCTTATTCGGGCTGATAACCTTCACTGCAGAACAACGACGAAAAGAGATCGGTATCCGGAAAGTGCTGGGCAGCGGCGTAATTGCCATCGTGCTCTTGCTGGCGCGCGACCTGCTGAAACTGGTGATGGTCGCTATGCTGATCGCCACTCCCCTCGCCTGGCTGCTCATGAATAAATGGCTGGAAGATTTTGCCTACCGGATCCATATCGGCTGGTGGATATTTGCCGTCGCCGGCTTCACCGGTCTGCTGATTGCCCTGATCACCGTGAGCGTCCAGGCTGTAAAAGCGGCCCTTGCCAACCCGGTCAAAAGCCTGCGCTCAGAATAATCGCACCCGTCGGGTGGCACCCGACGGGTAGACTGCCATTGCCCAAAGAAACCGGTACGGTGCTTGATCTGACCAAACCCTTAAAACAACCATCCTGGAAATCAAATCACTTGCTAATCAATCATTTACCGGCAAACCGCCTACTCCTTTTAAAGGCCGCGATTTGTGGTAGGTATCCACCCGTCAGGTGATACCCGACGGGTGCCACCTGACGGGTAGATACCTTTTTACTTTTGATTTTTTATTTTTGCCTTTTCCCCCTACCTTTGCCGTCCGTTAAAATCGATCATCATGAACGCTGTAGCATTTGTTCACGAGCAACTGACCCCCAAAAGAGAATTCCCGACTTTCAAAGCCGGTGACAATGTTACCGTTAACTATAAGATCGTTGAAGGTAACAAAGAGCGTATCCAGAGCTTCCGTGGCGACGTTATCAAGCGCCAGGGCCAGGGTAACACCCAAACCTTCACCGTACGCAAGATATCCGACGGCGTGGGTGTGGAAAGAACCTTCCCCCTGTATTCACCCAATATCGACTCGATCCTGGTGACCAAAGTCGGTAAGGTGCGCCGTGCCAAACTCTACTTCCTGCGCGAACGCAGCGGTAAGAGCGCCCGTATCAAAGAAAAGAAAATGGCTGTTGCCGCCAAATAACCGAAGCCGCCGACAGGCGGCTTTTTCATGCCCGGACCCGCTGGCAACAGGCCAAACAGCTTGCCCCGCCATGTAAAACCCCGGTTAAACGCGCCCGGTAACCCGATTTTTCCCTTTTGACTTTTGACTTTTCCCTACCTTTATCAACTCAAAATCTATTTAGCATGTTAACAGCTAATTCCCTACTGATGATCTCTATGCCTGGTGGTAGCGAGTGGATCCTGATCATCCTGGTTGTATTGCTCCTGTTTGGTGGTCGCAAAATACCTGAGCTGATGCGTGGCCTGGGCCGCGGCATCCGTGAATTCAACGATGCCAAGAACAACGTGAAAGATGAAATCGAGCAGGGCATGCGCGAAAAGGACAGTTCCAAAACGCCTTCTCAACCCTAAGCAGAAATTTGACTGGTTTGTTTGCATTCGAGTCTATAGAGACTTTTCATACCGCATTATCCGATCACTCCACTACCTGCAAGGCTGTAGTGGAGTTTTATTTGGCGGAAATCGACCGCCAGCGCGCGCTCAATGCCTATATCGAAACTTTTAACATCGAGGCCCTGGCCCGCGCCGAAGCCCTCGATGCCGAGCTGGCGGCCGGCGCCCCGCTGCGGCCCCTGCACGGTGTGGTAATAGGCATCAAAGACGTGCTTTGCTATGAAGGGCATTACGTATCAGCCGCCTCCCGCCTGCTCGAAGGCTATCGCTCGCCCTATTCGGCCACCGCAGTGCAAAAGCTCGTCGACGCCGGCGCCATTATCATCGGCCGCCTCAACTGCGATGAATTTGCCATGGGCTCTTCGAACGAAAACTCGGCCTTTGGCGCCACGCTCAACGCGCACGACCATACCCGCGTACCGGGCGGGTCGTCGGGCGGATCAGCCGTTGCCGTACAGGCCGGCCTCTGCATGGTCAGCCTGGGCAGCGATACCGGCGGGTCAGTACGCCAGCCTGCCGACTTCTGCGGAATATATGGGCTGAAGCCGACCTATGGACGGGTATCGCGCTACGGGCTCATCGCCTATGCCTCGTCGTTCGACCAGGTGGGGGTTTTCGCTACCAACCTGGCCGACACCGCCCGCCTGCTGCAAGTGATCGCCGGGGCAGATGCCTTCGACAGCACCGCTTCCCTGCAACCGGTGCCCGATTACCGCCAGGCCCTCGGGCTGCATGAAAACAAGCCCTCCCGTTTCGCCTATTTCCGCGAAGCGGTAGAACATCCCTCGCTCGATCCTGAGATCGCCCAAACCCAACTGGCTTTTTTCGATAAACTGCGGGCCGCCGGTCACACCGTTACCCCGGTCGACTTCCCCCTGCTCGATTATATTGTACCTGCTTATTATGTGTTAACCACGGCCGAAGCTTCGTCCAACCTCTCGCGTTTCGACGGCGTTCGCTACGGTCACCGGGAAACAGGTAATTTAACCGATTTGGCAGAATTTTATGCACATAACCGTTCTACCGGTTTTGGCAGGGAGGTCAAGAAAAGAATACTGCTGGGCAGCTTCGTGCTGAGCGCCGGTTATTACGATGCCTATTTCACCAAAGCCCAGCAGGTAAGGCAGCAGCTTTGCTCTCAAACCCAACTGATCTTCAACAATTTCGATACTATCCTCTCACCTACGGCGCCAAGTACCGCCTTCCGTTTCGGCGAAAAAACAGCCGACCCGGTAGCCATGTACCTGGAAGATATCTACACCGTTTTTGCCAATCTGACAGGTATCCCCGGCATCTCCCTCCCTCTTTTTTGGCACAGTAATGGTATGCCTTACGGGCTACAGGTTATGACCAACCGGTTCGAAGAAGTATCTTTGCTGCAGGTGTCAAAAACCCTTGTTGGCTCCGTCCAATCTTAATCCTCCGTTGAAAATCCAACCAAAAACATCCTTCTGGGAAGCTGTTTAGTGTCGAACCAAAAGTTGGATAATGAAACAATTTCTTTTATTGGGTGGCTTTCTGGCCGGTTCACTTGGATTAACCATCGCACAAAAGGTACCGGTTGCGCAAGGCCCACAAAATAACCTCTCCGGCGATACAACCATCGTGTCGTTCGGCAAAGACTCCACCCTGCTCCTGGCCCAAAACACCTCAACGGCAACCCTTGCCGGCCTGTTTGAAGCCGAACACAGCAAGGCACTCCTCGCCCCGCGGCTGAATCCGCGCGCGGTAAGTTTCGTGGAAGACTACATGGACAAGCATACCAAAGACCTCCAGGATATGAAATCCTGGGCGCTTCCCTATTTCAATATGATGGACGGCATCATGGTGCAGCACGGGCTGCCCCGCGAGCTGAAATACCTGGCGGTCATCGAATCCAAAATGAAAGCCGGTGCTACCTCCTGGGCCGGCGCCGTGGGGCCGTGGCAGCTAATGCCTTCCACCGCTACCCAACTGGGACTGAAAGTGAACAAAAAGGTCGATGAACGCCGTAATTATGTAAAAAGCACCCATGCAGCGGCCAAATACCTG
>JBDHYM010000117.1:0-9915 GCA_039811405.1 Flavihumibacter sp.
GAATGCACGAATTACAGTGAAGCCGTGCTGCGTCGCTTTGGCGTTTACAAAACATTGCCACCGGGCGAAGGCGCCGCCTGTTTTGTGCTTGGCACGGAAAAAACATCCGGCAGTCTGGCCAGGCTCAATGGTGTTGAATGGCTGGCATCCGGCCGCCCGGGTGCTGTTGCCGATGCCTTGCATGCCCTAATGGAACGCACCGGCGAAAGGCCCGATTTGCTGCTGTCGGCTTCAGATGATCAGGGGCCGGCAGGTATTTGTTCGGTTAACTATACCCGTTATACAGGTCAATACCCCACCTCCATCGGGTTTGCCTGCTGGCTCGCGGCTGTCCTATTGTCGGGTGTGCCGGTAAAGCCGGAAGAACTTGTGTTTCCGGCGACTGTCCGCAGGGTTTGGTTACCGGCCACCGATGAAAACGGCCAGTTGGCCATTATCCGCCTGGAAGCATGCTGAACTTTAAGACCATAACCATTGCGGTGGCCGCATTGCTGGCGCTGGGCATTGCCGGCGGCTGGCAGTGGCCGAATATCGTGTTGCTGGTTATCGGTTATACAATACTGTTAGCCTGGGGAAGCTACCGCATCGATTCACAGTTCTATATGCCGGTGATATGCAGCGGCAATACTGCTGAGAAAAAGATCGCGCTCAGTTTTGACGACGGCCCCGATCCTGCTACCACCGCGCAGGTGCTGGATATACTCGCGACCGAAAAGGTGCCTGCCGCCTTTTTCTGTATCGGGCACAAGTTGGAAGCGCAGGCTGCCTTGTTGCAGCGTGCCGACCGGGAGGGGCATATCCTGGGTAATCACAGTTACAGCCACCGGACTGCTTTTGGGTTTTCCGGTACGGCAGCGGTGAAAGAGGAGTTGACACGGGTAAACGGCATGTTCGAAAAAATAACGGGTAGGAAGCCCCTGTTTTTTCGCCCGCCTTTCGGCGTCACCAACCCGAATATTGCCCGCGCCGTGCGGCAGACCGGCATGAAAGCCATCGGGTGGAATGTCCGCTCGCTCGATACCGTGGCGCAAAACGAAGAGAAACTGCTGGCCAATGTGTTGGGTTCCTTAAAGCCGGGAGCGATCGTATTGTTTCACGACACCGTGCCTCTGACGGTTGACATTCTGCCCTATTTTATAGAATCGGCCAGAAATTTGGGGTATGATTTCGTACGGCTGGATGAGCTCATCAATGAAAAAGCGTATGCGTAAGATAGTTGTGTCATTTTGCTTCTGCCTGGCGGTTTTGGGGGTGGCGGCGCAGGAAAAAGGGTTCCAGGAGCTGAAAGATGCCACGGCATTTAAAACGGCTTTTGCGAATGCCTCGGCGGGCATGAATAGTTTCCGCGCCGATTTCACGCAGGAGAAGAATTTGAGCCTGTTGTCGGAGAAGATCAAATCAGCCGGCAAGTTCAGCTTCAAGAAAGAGAGTAAGGTGAGGATGGAATACCGGCAGCCGTTTGACTACCTGTTGCTGATCAATGGAAATTATGTGACCATTAAAGAAGGCAGGAAGACCAATACTATTTCAGTAAAGTCGAACAAGCTTTTCCAGAAGATCAACCAACTGACAGTGGATTGTGTGAGCGGCCGTGCGCTGACGAACGGCGATTTTCAGTCGGCCGTTTTCGAAAGTGCCGTCAATTATCTTTTACAGCTCACTCCGCAGACCAAAGAACTGAAAGACCTGTTCAGCAGTATCCAGATCTATCTCGACAAAAAAGACTATACCGTGGCGAAGATCAATATGGTGGAGAAAGGCGGGGATAACACCCTGATCATTTTCAGCCAGAAAGAGATCAATGCCAATATCCCCGATGCATTATTCACGGCCAAATGAAAAGGCTGTTTTTCATAACCGGTATGCTGACGCTGCTTGCTGCATGCAGCAATGCCTATAAGGGCTTGCAGGAGGCCACTGCACCGGTAAATTGCCTGGAGGCGCTGAGGCCCGATTATACCAATGTCCTGTTTCGCGCCGAAGTGGAGGTGCAGAAGCAATCGCTCGGCGGCTTATTGCTGGTAAAGACGATGCCCGATCTCACCCGTCGGGTGGTATTCACTTCGCCCACGGGAGTCAGCTTTTTTGATTTTGCTTTCGGCGGTGAAAAGGGTTTTGAAGTCATCTCCATTATAGAGAAGATGGATAAGAAGCTGGTGATTGAATCGTTGCGCAACGACTTTGCCTTGTTCCTGTTTGAAAACAGTTCGTTGGATGGCAGGTCAGAAGGGACAGCGATGCCGCTGGTGCGCCGCCGCAACGGGGAGTTGTATTACGGCTATCCGCAGGGGAAGAAGACCAACTGGTATATTGCAGATTCCGCCTGCCAGGTACTGAAGCGGGCCGAACTGGGCGCGCCCCGGCGCCCGCTGGCGGAAATCCGCTGGTGGCTGGACGCGCAGCGGGTACCCGATTCCGCATTTATTCAGCACCATAATTTCCGGTTCAACATCCGATTGACTAAAATTGCAAGATGATACTAACGGGAGATTTTTGTACGGTAACTGGTTTGCATGCAGCGGAAGACCGTTGGACGGCGCAATTGCACTGGCAGGCGGATCATGCCATTTTCGGCGGCCATTTCCCCGGGCAGCCGGTGGTGCCGGGTGTATGCATGGTCCAAATGGTGCAGGAGGTAATGGAAGCCGCGCTGGGCCGCCGTATGCAACTGGTGTCGTCGGCCAGTATCAAGTTCCTGCAGTTTATAGACCCGCGGGTGAACGCACAGACGGTAATGGAGATCAAACGGATAAAGGAGGAAAATGGAGCGTACAATATTTCAGCGCAGATCAGCAATACGGAGAAGGTTTTTTTCAAGTTCAGTGCAGTGTATGCTGATGCAACGGCCAGGTAAGAAGCTATTGTAACAAAGGATTTTGCAGAAAGGCAGGCAGGTTGGTTATTGTTATTCTTTCTTCCGCTTCATAGGGTTCTTCTCCATTGCCGATGATATACCCATGTGCCGCTTTCGTATCTTCCATGCATATCCTGAATCCTTTGCCTGGCCTCGGTGCTACGCCATGCTTGATTTCGATGATGGCAATTACCTTACCGTTCTTTTCCAGCAACAGATCACATCCCGCGCCCTGTTGGGTGCGGTAAAACCAGGGCTGGATATCGTCGCCCAGGTTATTGATGATCTGCTCTATTACAAACCCTTCCCAGGAAGCACCCATCTGCACGTGATTCAGCAGCGCCTCATAGGTGTGGAGGCCCAGCAGGCTGTGTAATATGCCGCAGCTAAAATCGATCTTTTTATGTCCATTTTACCATGAAAATCGAATATATAATATTCGATTTTCATGGTAAATATGATCAATTATCGACTCTTCCCTACTCTTCTATACCGCTATTTTCAACATTTTTCAGTTGTAATTTTTTACCTCCGCCGAACTGGTAGCTGAGCGAAATCCGGGCGGTTCTGCTGGCGCGTTTACGATAGAAGGCGATGGTAGATTCTTTGTCGTCAGTCCATTCTTTTTCACGGGAACTGTTCAGCAGGTCGGTAAATGAAACCCGCATTTTCAGCTTCGCATTGAAAAGCTTTTTCGCGTAACCCAGGTCCATGCTGAAATTTCCGTAGGTGTACAGGTTTGTATATATAAAAGGCGACTGGTAATAAGCCGTAAAATCGATATCGCCCTTGTTGCCAAACGTCAGCGTATGCAGTAGTTGTAGGTAAAAGGAAGTTTGCCGGTATGGCTTTTCATTGAAACGATAACGTTGGTAATAACCGTATATATTGGTGTTGATGGTCCACCATTTCCGTACGGTCAGGATACTGCTGTATTGAAGTCCGTATTCACTGGATGAACCTATATTTTCGAAGATGTAGTCAATGGCATTGCCGGTATGCGTATTGGCAGAAACAGCAAATGCGTTGGTAGTGAGCGTGCAATAGGCTTCGATTGTTTGATCGTGCAGGAACTGCCAGGCCACGGAAACATACTGGCTGTATTCAGGCCGAAGCGCAGGATTGCCCTGCAAGGAAATATAACTGCTGTTTTGGATGCGTGCCGGGTTCAGGTGAGAGATGCCAGGGCGGGTGAGCCGGCGTGCATAACTGGCCGTGATTACCCGGCCGTTATCGGCGTTCAGGGTATGTGCGATGGATACAGAAGGGAATAACCCAAAATAGTTTCGATCGAATTGCAGGGAATCGTTGATCAGCTTACCCGCGACGATGGTTTCTTCTGCCCGTATGCCAGCTTTAATGATCGTGTTCCGTATGGTTCGCTCTCCCAGCGAATAGGCCATCAGTATCTTTTCACGATATACAAAATGATTGCTTTGCGCTGGGTTGAACACCCAGGAAGAATCGATGAAGTTGTCGGTGCGTAACGGGTTGCTGCGATAGACCGATGCGTATTTGACGCCTGCCGTCAACACCGTTTTTTTTCGGAACTGTTTAAGCAGGTCAGACTGAAGGGTGAATGTACGGGTGTCGGCCGGAACCGCCGTACGCCAATCACTCTCCCTGGCGGGGTCGCTGTTGGTGCGGATAAACCGGCTATCCTCCGTTTTTTGTTGCAGGGAATAGTCGGCAATTATTTTTAGCGTGCTGCCAGCGGTATCCATTTTCCAGGCATAATTCAGCGTACCGCCGGTAATACCGAATGCGCGGCTTTTGAACGTGTGCGCCTGACCGTTAGACGGTGGGTTGCTGTAATACAACTCCTCTCCATCAAAATCCTGACGGAAAGCGGTATGTGAATACAGGCCCTGCAAATTGATGGACTGCTTCGGGTTGATATCATAGGCGGCGACAAAACGGAATTGCTGCCGGCCGATTTTTTCATCCCGTACGGTATGGTTGTCGTACACGGACTGATACCCGGAACCGATCGTCGTTTTTTCTGTTATTAGGTGAAGGTCGCGGGTATAAGTATAGCTGCCTGAAAGGAACAGGCTGCGAAACTGCTGGTTCAGCGTGGCCCCGACTGTATAATAAGGCTTATTGGCCTGCTGCCAGTACTGCGTATTCAGGCTGCTGTTCCAGCCGGTGGTTTTCTTTTTCTTTAGGATGATATGAATAATGCCACCCGTGCCTTCTGCCTCAAATTCTGCCGGCGGCACGGGGATGATCTCAATGCGACTGATGTCTTCCGATTTCAGCGAACGCAGGAAATCAGCCAGATCTTCATCAGACAATTTCTGGACGACATCATTGACCATGATGGTCACGGTCTGCGTGCCCCTGAGCCGTACCAATCCCTGGTTATCGACCCACACGCCAGGTGATCGTTGCAATAACTCGGTGGCCGACAACCCATTTGCCAGCGGTCCGTTCTCCACCTGGATAGTATATCGGTCGGCTTTGCGGTGCAGCAGGCTGGGCTGGGCCGCCACGGTTACCGCAGCCAGGTTTTGCGATAGGGGCGCCAATGTTACCCGGAAAAGCGGCAGGGAGTCAGTGTATAAGAATGGAATCTCACCAACGCCATATCCTATCCGTGTTACACGCAATTGGTACGATGCGACAATGGAGAATGAGTACCGGAACTTGAAATATCCATTTTGATCGGTATGAGCGGCGGCCAGCCATACACTGTCTTTCCACAGTTCAACCGTAGCGTTCTCCAACGCCTGCTGTTGCTCTCCCTGTACAAGACCCTGAATGGTTTGACCGTAGCCGTAAGAAAGCAGCACAGCGGCAGATAAAAGTATTCGGAATAGATGCATGCGACAAACATAACTAAAAACATAGTTTAATGACTAATTAATTAGTTATATTAACAGGTTGTTATACTCTTGTATCTGTTCATGTTGCACATTATCAGTCTGTGTCATCTGTTTATGATTGCCTGCTATGCGCGACCTGCAACAAATATTTTCCCTGCGGGTTACTTAATCTATGGCTAAATTTGTAGCATGAAAATCAGGAAACTTTTTTTCACTGCCTTATTTGCAGCGGGGCTGCTGGCGGTGGCCGACGCCTCTGCACAATGCTCCATCTGTACCAAAACTGCGCAGCAGTTGGGTGAGAAACCTGCCAAGGCGCTGAATGCGGGCATCGTTTACCTCGCAGCCACACCGTTGCTTATTATAGGCATTGTCGGCTTCCGCTGGTACCGCGCCAACAGGGACATGCTGTAGTTTCGTATATGCGATAGAGTTGTATCTTCCGGTAAAATCCGGCTTCATCATGCGTGTTATTCTTTCCTGGCTGCTGCTGATAGCGCCTGTTCTTCTTTTTGCGCAGCCCCTTCCGACCATTGAAGAAAAAACCAAGGGGCTTACCCGCCTCGATGGCTATTTTCCGCTTTACCGCGACGATCAGCAGGGCAAATTGTGGATGGAAATCAACAAGTTCGACCAGGAAATATTGTATGTCACCACCCTGCCTGCGGGACTCGGATCCAACGATATCGGGCTCGACCGGGGCATCATCGGCGGAGAATTCGTGGTGAAATTCCGGCGCACCGGTCGCAAGATCATGCTTTTCCAGCCCAATTATAATTTCCGTGCAACAGGCAGCGCCGCTGAAAAACGCGCGGTAGAGCAGTCGTTTGCCGCATCGGTGCTTTGGGGCTTTACGGCAGAAGCGGTTACAGGCGACCGTTACCTCGTTGACCTGGGCGATTTTTTGCTGCGCGATGCCATGAAAGCAGCCACCCGCATACGCAACATGAAGCAGGGCAATTTCACGGTAGATAAGTCGCGCTCGGCCATTTACTTCCCCACCACCAAAAACTTCCCTTTCAACACCGAAATGGAAGCCAGCATCACTCTGGTCAATAACGAGGGCGGCGTGGGTGGCTATGTGTCGGCAGTTTCGGCTTCGCCGGATGCCATCACCCTTCGCATGCATCACTCGCTGGTACAGCTGCCCGACAACGATTATAAGCCCCGGGTACTGGATCCCCGCGCCGGTTATTTCGGCATTTCATATTACGACTACAGCACACCGGTATCATCGCCGATCGAGAAGTTTTTTATCAGCCGGCACCGTCTTAAAAAGAAAGACCCCACCGCCGCGATGAGCGAACCGGTAAAGCCCATTGTATATTACCTCGATAACGGAACCCCCGAGCCCATCCGTTCGGCCCTGCTCGATGGTGCGCGCTGGTGGAACCAGGCCTTCACCGCCGCGGGCTACAAAGACGCTTTCCGGGTGGAAGTGTTGCCCGACAGTGCAGACCCTATGGACATTCGTTATAACATGATCAACTGGGTGCATCGCAGCACCCGGGGCTGGAGCTTCGGTGCTTCCGTATCAGACCCGCGCACCGGCGAGATCATTAAAGGCAATGTGACCCTCGGCTCGTTGCGTGTGCGGCAGGACTACCTGATCGCCCAGGGGCTGTTGTCGCCCTTTGCCAAAGGCCTTCCTGCCAGCGATCCCATGCTGCAAATGGCGCTTGCCCGGCTGCGCCAGTTGGCCGCGCATGAAGTAGGGCATACGCTCGGCCTGGCGCACAATTATATCGCCAGCGCCTATGGCAATATCAGTGTGATGGATTATCCCCAGCCGCAGGCAACGCTTGGCGCCGATGGAAATATCAGCCTTGCCAATGCGTACGACGACAAGATCGGCGACTGGGATAAGCTGGCGATCAATTGGGGATACAACGACCTGCCGCCAGGCGCCGACGAGGCTGCCTGGCTCGACAAAACCATCCGCGACGGTATTGCGAAAAATCTTTTATTCCTGTCTGACCGCGATGCGCGCCCCGCAGGCGGGGCTCATCCGCAAACACATTTGTGGGACAATGGGAAGGACGTTGTTACCGAACTGGGCCCCATGCTGAAGATCAGGGCACGCGCGCTGCAGCAGTTTGGTGAAAACAGCATTCGTCCAGGTGAGCCGCTGGCATTTTTGGAAGACGCGCTGGTGCCGGTTTATTTTTATCACCGCTACCAGCTCGAAGCAGTAACCAAGCTTATCGGTGGTGTCAGTTACCGGTATTCGGTAAAAGGCGATAACCAGCCGCTACCCGTGGCCGTTGGCAAGGCCGACCAGTTGCGTGCGCTGGAGGCGGTGATACAGTGCATCGACCCTGCGTTTCTTACTTTACCTGAAAAAATAACGGCATTGATTCCGCCGCGCCCGGGCGCCTACGATTTTTCGCGGGAGCTCTTCAAAAAAAGAACGGGGCTGCCGTTCGATGCATTGAGTCCGGCCGAAGCGGCGGCTGATTTCCCTTTTTCGTTTCTCTTCCACCCCGAGCGGCTCAGCCGCCTCGAAGAGCAGGCGGCTACCGGCGGTTTGTCGTCCGCCGAAATGGCCGACAGGCTTATCAATGCTACTTTCAGGTCAAAACGTAAAACCGGTATGGAAGGCCTGGTGCAATTGCAGACCGAGCAGGTGTTGCTTACCTATCTGTTGCACTGGTCGGTGGATGGAAAATGCAATACGGCAGCCCGTGCAAGCGGTGTGCTTACCGTGAAGAAGCTGAAATCGTGGGTGGAAGCCCGGCAAAAGGTGACTACGGATCAGCGACTGCTGGCACACTATGCCTTGCTGCTGGACCGCCTTGCTGCACCCGACAAAGCCATGCCCACGCAACATGCAGAGATGCCGCCCGGCGCGCCGATCGGTTGTGAGATGGATTGAACAACCGGCGAATGAAAGTGCCGGCGCAGCGAATTATACGTGTACAGATGACAAACTTCATTCCCATATTTCCGTTGGGCATCGTTGTGTATCCCGGCGAAGACCTTAACCTGCATATTTTCGAACCGCGCTACAAGCAACTGATCCGTGAATGTGTGGAAGCAAAAAAGCCTTTCGGTATTCCGACGGTCGTCAACCGGCAGATCGGCGAGCTGGGTACCCTGGTTACCGTAGTGGAGATCACGCGTGAATACGAGAACGGCGAGCTCGATATCAAAACCAAAGGCGGCGATGTTTTTCGTGTGCTCGAAACCGTTAAGGAGATACCCGATAAATTGTACGGCGGCGCCATCGTGACCTATCCCGACAACAGCCGGGGACAGGGTGTTCGCGCGCTGATGAAATGGGTGATAGACAGCATTCGCGAAATGCACCGCCTGCTCGATATCCGGAAAGCGTTCAATGCACCAGACGAATTGCTGCTGAGCTATGATGTGGCGCATCATGCAGGCATGACCCTCGAAGAGGAATACGAATTGCTGGGGCTGTTGCGCGAAGAACAGCGGCAGGAATACCTGAAAAGACACCTGGTGAAAGTACTACCCGTGCTGAAATCGGTCGAAGCGCTCAAAGAAAGGGTGAAGCTGAACGGCCACTTTAAAAACCTATCTTCACTCGACCTAGATAGCTGATTATGGGTAGCACATTGTGCCTGGATTTTGGTAATACACGACAGAAATACGCCTTTTTCAGCGGTGACAAGCTGGCAGAGCAGGGCGTACTGCACGAAGGGGAAGAATCGTTGCACGCGGTCATCGCCCGGCTGAAGCCCGATTACAGCATACTTTCCTCCGTGATTGATCACTCGCCGGCGGTGGAAGCCTTGCTGGCGTCACATACCCGTTTCCACCTGCTGAACAGCAGCTCGAAGCTGCCGTTTACTACACCGGTCGGCAAGCCTTCTACCATCGGGGCCGACCGCCTGGCCATCTGCGCGGCTGCAGTCAGCCTTTTTCCCGGAAAAAACAACCTGGCCATCGCCCTGGGCACCTGTATCACCTATAATTTCATCAGCTACCGGCATGAGTTCCTGGGGGGCGGTATTTCCCCGGGTATGGACATGCGCTTCCGGAGCCTGCGCGATTATACGGCAAAGCTGCCGCTGGTGGAAGAAGACTGGAATTTTCCGCTGGTGGGCTATGATACGGAAACCAATATCACCAGCGGCGTAATACTCGGTATGGCAAAGGAGATCGATGGGTTTATCGACGCCTACGCCGTGCGTTACGATAACTTTAACGTGCTGTTAACCGGGGGTAATTCGGGCTATTTTGTGCCACACCTAAAAAACAGGATAT
>JBDHYM010000118.1:0-9815 GCA_039811405.1 Flavihumibacter sp.
CGTGCCTTGAATTTATAGGCAATGGCCCAGCGGGGATGGTGCGTGGTCATACCCAGCCTGTCTTGCAGCGCCAGTGAATTCACCTTGACCACCATACCGTCAATTTCATAGGGCAGGTCGTCGCGGCGCGCCTCGAAAGCATGACAATACGCGATCACCCCCTCAATACCCCTGATCACTTTTTTTTCTTTCTCGGGACTTCTGAATCCCAGGTCCCACAGCATTTTCAGGATTCCCGCGTGCGTGTCGAGCGCTTTGTCGGGCGATCCGAGATCGACATGATAGCTCACATTGTATAAAAAGGCCTCGAGGTTGCGGCGGCGCACTTCTTCCGGATCTTTGATGCGCAGTGAGCCCGAGGCCGCATTACGCGGGTTGGCCAGCGGTGGCAGGTTCTGCTCGGCGAGTTTGTCGTTGAAAGCTTTGAAATGTTTCCGGGTCAGCAGCACTTCTCCCCGTATCTCAATCTGCTGGATGCCGTGGTCGGAAAAGCGCGCCGAAAGCGGCACCGACCTGATCTGCCTGATATTGGTGGTGATATCATCGCCCTGTACGCCATCGCCCCTGGTGGCGCCGCGCACCAGCAGATCGTCTTCATAGATCAGCGAAATAGAGGCGCCGTCGAACTTGGGTTCCACGCAATATTCCACTTCGTCCTGTCCCGCACCCTCACGCACGCGACGGTCCCAGTCCACCAGGTCTTCGGCGTTGTAACTGTTATCGAGCGACAGCATGGGTACCAGGTGGCTCACGGTAGGAAAGGCGCTGTTGAGTCCGCCGGCCACCCGTTGCGTGGGCGAATCTTTGGTGATCAGGGCGGGGTCTTTCTTCTCCAGGGCTTCCAGCGCTTTGTACAGCCGGTCGTATTCTTCGTCGGCGATCAGCGGCTCGTCGAGTATATAATAGCGGTATTCGTGAAAGCGGAGCACGTTGCGCAGGGTTTCTATGTCAGACGCGGAGATATCGGGTAACCGGCGTAAAAAACGTGCGCCGGCGTCCTGCAGTTCTTTCGTGGCAGATAAGCTGTACATGAGACTGTTTCTAACTATAAAGCTAAAGGTCTATTTTTGATTTTGATATAACCACACGATGCTTTATGAAGCCATATTCCCGGTTCAGTCATTACGGAGAGTTGAGCGATGCTGCCTATTTTCGGATAGCCCTCTCCGTTGACCTGGTCATTTTTGGATTTGAGGATGGCGAGCTGAAGGTGCTGGTCATCAATTGTAATATTGCCGAATACAAGGGAATGTTATCGTTGCTGGGCGACCTGGTGAAGCCCGACGAAGACCTTGATGCGGCCTCTTACCGTGTTTTACGAGAGCGAACCGGGCTGCTGGATGTGTACCTGGAACAGGTGCATACTTTCGGTAAGGTCGACCGTCATCCGGCGGGCCGCGTGATCACCACCACTTATATCTCACTGGTCAACTGCAAAGACCTCAAGATACAACTGGGAGAGAATGGCCTTCACTGGCACCCGGTGAAGGAGATCAGCGAGATGGCGTTTGACCATTACGACATCTTGCAAACCTGCCTGCGGCGGCTGCGCGAAAAGGTGGAAGACCATCCCGTGGCATTCAACCTGCTGCCGAAAAAGTTTTCGCTGCGTGAAATGCAATTGCTCTATGAAGCGATCTTTGACGCGCGGTTCGACCGCCGGAATTTCCGCAAAAAGTTCTTTATCAAAGACTGGTTGGAAGACCTGAACGAACTGGAAGAAGATGTGCCGCACAGGCCCGGGAAATTGTATGCGTATAAGAAAGGGTGACGCCCTACCGGCCGTTTGTGGTTTATGGTTTGTGGTTTAATGTTGGTTGGAGGTTTGAAGTTTGAGGTTTAGCGGCTGAGGCTTGAGGGTACCGCGGCGTACAGGGGCGAATGTTACAATAATGGGAACGTGGTCGCTGTATGCAGACCAAAATCCGTAATCTCCTATTTCCACTTTCCTGAGGCGTTTTACAAAGTCGTTGGAGGCAAAACAATAGTCGAGGTGATACGGCTTTTCCTTTTTCCTGTACAGATACAGGGTTGGGTGCTGCTCACGGCCCTGTACCTGGTTAAAGTGCCTGTGATAAAGACTGTGAACTCCTTTGTCTGCCAGCTTCTTTACCACGGTTGAGTGATTGCCTGCGCGTTTGGGTCTGTCCCAAATGCTGTTGCTGTTAAAGTCACCGATAAGAATTGTCTTTTTATTCCTGATAAGTGCATCATACCGGTGCAGCGCTTTCCAGACCTGTTCCACATATTGCCCGTCGGGATCGTTTGGATTATTCGCCCAAATGGCAAAGAGCGTAAAATCAACACGTCCGTTTGACACCGCAATGGGAACAATCATTTTCAGCTTGTCATCATAAATATCCAGCACCTTAAAACGAAAATCGGAATACGAAAAAACACCCAGCCCTTTGTTCAGGTTTTGTCCAAACCACAATTTATCGGCGGGCCTGCGAGTTTCTGCCTTAAAAACAAGCTTGTCCGGATGCTCGCATTCCGGAATAACCAGGATGTCCGGCTGATGCGCCAGAATAACATCGGCTTTCTTCCGAAACGCCATATTGCAATTCCAGGTAATGATCTTCACTTATATTCTTTCTTTGCGATCATTGCTCCTTTGCGTTCTCTGCGTGAAAAAAAACACCTCGTTCTCAGCCAGCCGGCCGCCACATGCGGCAGCCACCTCCAAACCACCAGTTCAAACCTCCCGTTGATGTTTGATCACAAAAGGAATCACCGTTTCCAGATCCAGCCCCGCCCGTGTCAGGGCATCCTCGATATCCGTCCGGTCCACCTGTGCGGCAAAGGAAGGCGTCTTGAGCTTTTTCAGAATGGATTTCGTTTCCAGTCCGTTGTACCTGTCGGGCCTGATCAGCGCAGCGGCATGAATGAACCCCGAAAGCTCGTCGAATACATAGATCATCAGGTCCATTTTGGAATGGGGATCCACGCCGAAATACCGGGGGCCGTGGCTGGCGATGGCTTTGATGATGGCAGGATCGACCTGGCGTTTTTCCAGCTCTTCGATGATAACGGCGCAATGGCGGTCGGGAAACTTTTCCCAATCTGCATCGTGTAACACACCGGCCACCCACCATTTATAGGCTTCCTTTTCGGGCAGGGCTTCCTTTTCGAGCGCCCAGGCCTTCATCACGGCGCCCACCTGCAACATGTGCAGGCGGAGGCGTTCATTGGGTACCCATTCGTTCAGCAGGGCGAGAGTCTCTTCTTCGGAAGGGACGTTGCCGGCGTTCGAAGGATCGCCAAATTCCTGTCTGTTGAGCTGTAAATTTGCCATGTTGAAAAGTTTCAGTAAAAATTTTTATTGAATTTCAATCAGTTGTGAAGGTTGCCTGAAAAAATAGCGGCCGAAATGCTTGGAAGAGACAGTAGTAGCTCCTTACCTTTGCGCTCCGATTTATTTTTTCATTTCCGACTGCCGGGATGGCGGCGGCGGACTAAATTAAGCTAAATGAGCAAATTACATTTCACCACCAAACATGCGAACGAGGCTACTGTGCAGCGTACATGGTACGTTGTTGACGGTACCAATCAAACCGTAGGTCGTATGTGCGCCAAAATCGCGGCCGTATTGCGTGGGAAGAACAAAGCGTATTTCACCCCGCATGTCGATTGCGGCGATTTCATCATCGTGATCAATGCCGACAAGGTTCAGTTCACCGGCGCCAAGCTGGAGCAGAAAGTGTACGAAAACTTCAGCGGTTATCCCGGTGGCCGTAAGGAAGAAGTGGCCAAAGACCTGCTGAAGCGTCGTCCGGAAGTGATCATCGAGCGCGCGGTAAAAGGCATGCTGCCGAAAAACCGCCTGGGCCGTAAGATGTACAAGAAACTGTTCGTCTATGCGGGCGCCGCGCATCCGCATACTGCACAGCAACCCCAGGACCTGAAATTCTAATTCTAACAGCAATCATTGTAATAAATGGAAAAGCAAAAAAACGGATTAGGCCGTCGCAAGGAAGCGGTAACACGCGTTTTCCTGAGCAAAGGCGAAGGCAAGATCACGGTAAATGATAAAGACTATAAAGTATATTTCCCGCTGGTGTACCTGCAGAACCAGGTGGAAGCGCCGCTGAAAGCGATCGATGCCGCCGACAAGTTCAACATCGTCATCAACGCTGCGGGTGGCGGTGTAAAAGGCCAGGCCGAAGCTGCCAAGCTCGGTATTGCCCGCGCCCTGCTGGAAGTGAACGCTGAATTCCGCCCCGTGCTGAAAGCCGCCGGCCTGCTCACCCGCGATGGTCGCGGCGTTGAACGTAAGAAACCCGGTCGCAAGAAAGCGAGAAGAAGCTACCAGTTTAGTAAACGTTAAAACCAGTTTATGGTTTATGGTTTACAGTTTATGGTTGCTGCCGCCTGTGCAGTTTGTTTCACAAGCAGCGAGTCAACCTAAAACCACAAACCAACCATAAACCACAAACCATAGACCATAAACAAATTATAATCATGGAGAACAATACTTCCTTACAACAGCAACTGCTGGAAGCCGGTGTACACTTCGGTCACCTCAAGAAGAAGTGGAACCCCAAGATGCTGCCCTATATCTTCGCCGAGAAGAAAGGCATTCACATCATCGACCTGAATAAAACCACCGAAAGCCTGCAGGAAGCGTCTGCTGCATTGAAGCAGATCGCCCGCAGCGGTAAGAAAATCATGTTCGTGGGCACCAAAAAGCAGGCGAAAGAGATCGCTACGCAATGCGCCCAGCGCGTGAACATGCCTTTTGTAACCGAGCGCTGGCTGGGTGGTATGCTCACCAACTTCAATACCGTTCGCAAGAGCGTGAAGAAGATGCAGAGCATCGAGAAAATGCTGAACGACGGTACGCTCGACAGCATCACCAAAAAAGAACGCCTTACGCTGACCCGCGATAAGGAGAAGATGGAAAAAGTGCTGGGTGGTATCGCTCAACTGGGCCGTATCCCCGCTGCGCTGTTCATCATCGACATCGGTCATGAGCACATCGCCCTGGCAGAAGCAAAACGCCTCGGCATCACCACGTTCGGTATGGTAGATACCAACTGCGATCCGAATAAGGTCGATTTCCCGATCCCCGCCAATGACGACGCTACCAAGAGCATTGCCATCATCGTTGAATACATCACTGCTGCTATCGCCGAAGGTTTGTCTGAACGCCAGGCTGCCAAAGACGACGATGCAGAAGACAGCAACGACGAGAACGAACGTCGCGCAGCCCGCATGGAAGCGGAAGCCCAGGAAGAAGGTGGCCGCGGTAATCGTGGCGCCGGCCGTGGCCCGAGTGGTCCCGGTGGCACCAAGCGTCGCGTACCGAGCAGCCCCAAGCGCACCGGCGCCCGCTAAGCCCAATGGTATAAAGTCATTCACTTCCGGCAGTGTTATTCCCCTGTTACCAAACAGTGAAGAATACCACTTCCGGAAGTTTCCCCCTTTTGGCTTTTTACCTTTGCGTTCGAACCAATCACAACAATTAAACAACTCATATTTATGTCTACAGCAACAATAACCGCCGCCGACATCAACAAACTTCGCCAGGCAACCGGCGCAGGTATGATGGACTGCCGCAAAGCGCTGACAGAAACCAATGGCGATTTCGAAGCTGCCATCGACTGGCTGCGTAAGAAAGGCGCCAAGGTAGCCGCTCTTCGCAGCGACCGTGAAGCAAAAGAAGGTGTAGTGCTGGCTAAAACCACCGCTGACAATAAAACAGGCATCGCTCTTTGCGTAAGCTGTGAAACCGATTTCGTGAGCAAGAATGCCGACTTCGTTGCCTTTGCCCAAAGCATCATCGACGCGGCGATCGCCCATAATGTGAAAACAGCGGATGAGCTGAATGCAGTGGCTATCGGCGGGCAAAAAATAGCCGACCTCGTGAATGACAAGCTCGCTTCCATCGGTGAGAAGATCGGTATCTCCAAGTTCGAACGGGTGGATGCTCCTTATGTAGCTTCCTATATCCACGGCGCCAACCGTATGGGCGTGCTGGTGGGGCTGTCGGCCGACGCGGCTGATGCCGGTAAGGACATCGCCATGCAGATTGCGGCTATGAATCCCGTAGCGGTTGACGCTGACGCGGTTCCCGCCGACGTGGTTGCCCGCGAGAAAGCCATCATCACCGACCAGGTGGCCGCCGATCCCAAAATGGCCGGCAAACCTGCCGAGATGATCGAAAAGATCGCCGCCGGTAAGCTGAACGCTTTCTTCAAGGAGAATACGCTGTTGGCGCAGGCCTACGTAAAAGACGGCGCCCAAAGCGTTGCCGATTACCTGAAGAGCGTGAACAAAGACCTGAAAGTGACAGAATTTAAACGCGTAGCACTCGGATAAGCGAGAAAGGGAAAAGGGACCGTGGTTTGAGGTTTGAGGTTTGAGGTTTGAGGTTGCTGCCGCGTGCGCGGTATTTAAACAAGAATGGCAACTTGCACTGGATGCAGGTTGCCATTTAATTTTGTATTCACGCACGCGGCAGCAACCTCAAACCTCAGACTTCAAACCTCAAACTTTTCCGTATATTCCATGAAACCTCCTCCACTTGATTTGCCAGCGCACAGCACCCGCGCCCGACCTCCGGTCGTTTATCAGGGAATACCTGCTGCTGCACATGCAGTTTCCGGAGGGTGCGCCGCCGCCGGTGAAGGCATATCCTGTGAACCCGGAAGAAGGGATCACCTTTGTTCTTGAAGGCAATTTGCGGGTGGCCAATCCCGAAAGCGGATTGTCGCAGGCCCGTACGCGCAGCTATGTTTTCGGCCAGCCATCCAGCCGCCAGGATCTGGTGTTGTCGCCCCATTTTCGCTTCATACATGTACGGTTCGAACCAGGTACCCTGTACCGGCTTTTTCGCTTACCCATCGCCAGCGAATTGCAGCAGCCCATCGATGCAGCGGTCCTGCTCGGGAAAAACTTAACCGCTCTCGAAGAGCGGTTAAAGAATGCGGGCTATGCCGAAACACCCGCGCTGCTCGACCAGTTCTTCCGCCGCCTGACCAGCCACCGTAAATGGTACCCGTCGCCTTTTGACGCCATACCCTTATGGATGCGGCATCACCCCGGCTGTTTTAATCTCGCCAAAATGGCGTCGGAGGCCTGTATGAGTGAGCGGCATTTCGAGAAAAAATTCATCGCGCAGGTGGGCGTGCGGCCAAAGCTCTTTGCAAGGATCAGCCGGTTTTATGAAGCATATATGACCAAAGAAAGGCAGCCGCAGCGCGACTGGTTATCGGTGGCGCTTGATTTCAATTATAACGACTATCAGCACCTGGTTAAAGATTTCCGGCAGTTTGCAGGCGGTAGTCCCAATGCCTTGCTCAAAGCGGCCGATCTCAACCCGGAACGACGACTTCAGTTGGCGCCCGGTTTTGTAGGTGTGTAGGGTAGCCGAAACTGGCCGGTTTTTTACCACCGGGCTTAGCCGGTGCTGCCGCAGCTTTGAAAAAAATCTTGTATGTCAGCATTTATCGTAAAACAGGGAGAAGGTATTCTCAGCAAACCCTATAATGTACTCGGCATGCCTGTACTGCTGAAAGTGGCTGCTGCCGATACCGGCGGCGAACTGAGTTTTTTTGTGGCGCATTACGGGAAGCACCAGGGACCGCCGCTGCACAGCCACCCGGTAGATGAAACCTTTTATGTTATCGACGGACAGCACCGCTTCAAAGCCGGTGATGAACTATATGAAGCCGGTCCTGGCGATATGGTTTTTATTCCGCGGAATACGCCCCACACTACCTTATGTTTAAGCGACAACGGCCGTCTGCTGTTCTCGGTAAATCCCAGCGGGCCCGTAGAAGCCATTTTCGCGAAGCTCGATGCTTTTACCAGCCCACCGTCGATGCAGGAAGTGATGGAAGCACACGAAGCGCTGGGCATTTCCATTCTCGGTGCGCCGCTGCAGCCCTGATAGCAGGTTCCCCGCAGATAACAGTTCCATGCCGCAAAAGATAAAAATTTTCTTTTCTTTGCACCGAACTGAAAAACAAAGCCATGGCATCGAAGTACAAGCGTATTCTGTTGAAACTGTCGGGAGAAGCATTGATGGGCGGTGACAGCGTCAATGGATATGAGCCGATGAACCCCGCTATCATCAAGCAATACGCGCAGGAGATCAAAAAAGTGGTGGACGCGGGTGTGGAAGTGGCCCTGGTGATCGGCGGCGGTAATATTTACCGGGGTATGAACGAAGCCGAAACCGGTATCGAACGGGCGCATGGCGATTATATGGGGATGCTTGCCACGGTGATCAATGGCATGGCCTTGCAGGCCGGCCTGGAAAAAGAAGGTGTGTTTACGCGGCTGCAGAGCGCCATTAAAATGGAGCAGGTGGCCGAACCCTATATTCGCCGCCGGGCTATTCGCCACCTGGAAAAACACCGGGTAGTGATCTTCGGCGCCGGTACGGGGAATCCTTATTTTACCACCGATACCGCCGGCTCGCTGCGGGCCATCGAGATCAAGGCCGACGTGATCCTGAAAGGCACCCGGGTGGATGGGATTTATACCGCCGACCCTGAAAAAGACCCGACAGCCACCAAATTCGAGACCATCAGCTTTCGCGACTGTATCAACCGCAACCTTAAAGTGATGGATATGACCGCTTTCACCCTTTGCATGGAGAATGATCTTCCCATTATCGTGTTCGATATGAACAAGCCAGGCAACCTGATGCGGGTGGTTTCCGGCGAAGCCGTAGGCACCCTGGTTAAAGGGTAATTGCGTATTTTTACTCGATACGACGGGCTATCTTGCATTATTCCACATCTCTGATTACTTTAGCAGACCCTATCTAGATCCCATGAAAGCCGGTGAAAGGAAACTTTCTAATCCCGACCTTTATGACTACGCTAATGCATTTATTGGTAATCAGGATCTCCGTGGGGCTAGCAGAAATTATCATTTTTCAAGTAGGAGCCATCGTGCTTGGTTTCGCCCTTAGCTTATTTATTACTTCCCGGCGCAATACCCGCCTGCAACTTCAGCAGGGTGAAGACGCGCATGCCAGCCAGGAAGCCGATGAATGGAAGCTCAAATACTTTAACGATACGGAAGAGCTGGAAAAAAAGCTCGCGAGAACACAGCACGAGCTGAAGCAATCGCGCGAGAATGAACAGTTCCTGGCAATCGAAATCGATTCGGTACGCGCCGAGCGGCAAGAGTTGCTCGATGCCCAGGCCGACGCACTACGGGCGCCCGCCAACCCCAAACACCCGGCAGATTATCTCTTACAATTGCAGGAGGCACAAAACAGCATGCTGCAGCACAACCAGCATGTTCACCAGTTGCTGGCGCAGATCGAAGACATGAAGGCCATGGAACAGAAGCATGACGAACTGACCCAGGCCAACGAACTGCTGACGCGCCAGATGGGCGATATACGTATCCAGTTGCTGGAAAAAGAAAATGACATCCGCACGTTGCGCCAGCAGAACCGCCTCGCCGCCGAAATGCAGACGCGACTGGAACGGGTGTACGGCGATTACAACGAGTTGCTGGGCAAGATGCAAAAGCTTGAAGCCCATGTAGCGAACAGCCAGAAAGAAGGTGGCTCTTATGCAGAGCTGCAGGATGCCTATTTTAAAGTGACCAAAGAGCTGGACGAGTTTAAACTGAAATACCTTTCGCTCATGGACGAAAACCAGCGCGCGGTTCGCCAGTTGACCGAGTTGGAAGACCGAAACCGCGAAACCAGTTTCCAGCGCTCGCAACTACAGAAAAAAGTCGCTTACCTCGAAGAGCTCAACCACGACCTGCAGGAAGTAGCCGAACACCACAACAAGCTGCACAGCCAGATGCGCCGCCTCTCCGAAATAGAGCAACTGCTGTCG
>JBDHYM010000119.1:0-9672 GCA_039811405.1 Flavihumibacter sp.
CTGATGAAGTGCCCGTCGAAATACAAAGACGACGTACAGGCCAATGGAGAAAACCTCAGTGCGAAATAATCTGCCGCCCTCATGAATTATATTGGTGAACATTTATTGCCGGGTCAACTGGGCCACTTTTTTGTAGTGCTGGCCCTGGTGGCTTCGGCGATAGCTGCCTATTCGTATGCAAGGTCGGTGCAGGCGCCGGCTGCCGAAGAAACCGGCTGGAAACGATTGGCGCGCACGGCATTTGCGGTCAACGCGCTTTCGGTATTCCTGGTTTTCGGTACCATTTTTTACATTGTTTACAATCACTATTTCGAATATTATTATGCCTGGAACCATACCAGCCGCGACCTGAGCACGAAGTACCTGTTCGCCGCTATCTGGGAAGGACAGGAGGGCAGCTTTCTCCTGTGGTCTATCTGGCAGGGGCTGCTGGGCCTCCTGCTGCTGCGCCGCCGCAATAAATGGGAGGCGCCGGTCATGGCCATTCTTTCGTTTTCGCAGTTCGTGCTGGCCACCATGTTCCTGGGCCTGGTGTTCGGTGAAGTGAAGGTGGGCAGCAACCCCTTTGTGCTGGTGCGCGATATGTTTCCCGACGCGCCTTTCTTCCAGCGACCCGACTACCTGCTGATGCCGCAAATGAACGACGGGCAGGGGCTGGGGCAGTCGCTGCAGAACTACTGGATGGTGATCCATCCGCCGGTGCTCTTCCTGGGGCTGGCAGCTACCATCATTCCCTTTGCCTATGCCATTGCCGGCATCTGGCGAAAAGATTATGGCGGGTGGACCAGGGTCGCATTGCCCTGGAACCTGTTTGCCGCCGCCGCCCTGGGGCTGGGTATCATGATGGGTGCCGCCTGGGCGTATGAATCGCTCACCTTCGGCGGCTTCTGGGCCTGGGACCCCGTCGAAAATGCATCGCTGGTGCCATGGCTGGTATTGGTGGCCGGCATCCATACACAGGTAGTGTACAACGCCACCGGGCATTCGCTGCGGGCTACCAGCTTCTTTTTCATACTCACGTATCCCTTCTCGCTGTTCGAGTCTTTCCTCACCCGCAGCGGGGTGCTGGGCGACAGCTCCGTGCATTCGTTCGTGAGCGCCGGCATGAATATGCAATTGCTGCTGCAACTGCTGGTGTTCCTGGTGCCGGGGGTGCTGTTATTCATAAAGTATTACCGGCAAATGCCGCACATCGTCAAAGAAGAGGAAGCCTCGTCGCGCGAGTTCTGGATGTTCATAGGATCGCTGGTGCTGTTCCTGAGCGGGCTCGTCATCACCTGGCAAACCTCCTTCACGCCCATCTATAACAAGATCACCGGCAAAACCACGGCCATGCCCGAGGATCCTGAATTCGCTTATAACAAGATCCAGATATTCGTGGCCATTGTCATCGCCCTGCTCACCGGCGCTTCGCAATACCTTAAATACAAGAAAACGGCAAAAGGGCTGTTCTGGAAAAAGAACTGGCTGCCGCTGGTCATCTCGCTTGCCTTTGCGCTGCTGTTCTCTTTTTCAACGGGACTGCACTACGACAGCAAAGGAGCGGGCTTTTTAGGCGCGTTGTACCTGGGGCTCTTCGCCGGCATGTATGCGCTGGTGGCCAATATTATGTATATCGGCACCGGATTGCGCGGCCGTATGAAAGCAGCCGGCGCCTCGATCGCGCATTTCGGTTTTGGGGTGCTGCTGGTGGGTATGATCATCGCCGCCAGCAACCGGAAGGTGCTGTCGGTGAATACATCGGGCATTGTATTGCGTTTCGCCCCGTCGGCCAAGCAAAACCCGATGGAGAACCTGACCCTGATCAAGGGGCTGAAAACGGATATGGGCGATTACTGGACCACTTACCAGAACAACGATTCAACCAATAAAGCCGGTACCATGATCTATTATCGGATCGACCTGGCCCGGAAAGACAGCTCCGAATCGTTCAGCCTTTATCCCAACCTGATCAAGAATACCAAGGGACAGGAGAATTTCAGCAACAACCCCGATTCGCGCCACTACTGGAACAAAGATATTTTCAGCTATATCAGCTATGCCGATGATATCGACAAGCGGGAGGACACCGCCACTTTTAAACCAAGAACGATGAAGATCGGCGACACCATTTATTATTCCAATGGTTTCGTGGTATTGAATAAGGTGGTTCCTAACCCGTCGGACGGCAAATACCATTTCGCACCGACAGATACGGCCCTGATGGCCGACCTGACGGTAGTATCGAAAGAAGGCAGCCGCTATGGCGCCCGGCCGGTGTTCTATGTGGAAGACAACGAGGCGCGTTATATGATGGACACGGTGTTTTCGCAGAACCTGGCCATTGGTTTCAGCAAGGTGCTGGCAAACCAGCAGATCGAGGTGCAATTGAAAGAGAGCACCGCCATGGTGCCGTATGTAGCGCTGAAGGTGTACGAATTTCCCCATATCAACCTGGTTTGGCTGGGCACCATCATTACCGTGGCGGGATTTTTGGTAAGCATGCTGTATCGTCGCCGGCAGGGCCGGCTGAAAGCGGTCAATACCTGAAATTAGCAAACCGCTAACAGCGTTCCGCACTATCATTATGTCTATTGCAACAATGGCAAGGCCCTTTCATATTTTCTTTCGCTGCTGCCTGGCAACCGTACTGTTACTGGCGGGGAAAGCATTGTATGCCCAGCAGCCCGCGCCGGTGCCGCCGCAAACCGATCCCCGGTTTGGCCCCTATGATACCATCATTGTGCCGATCCATGTTTTCCAGGGCGATACCCTGCCCGCCGGTAACCTCCAGTACATTTTTATCCATGCGCCGATGCCGCCGGCCATGCGCAAGCGATATGAAAAATGGACGCGCCTGCGGAATGCCGTGTACGTAACCTATCCCTACGCGCGGAAAGCCGGCGCTATCATCAACGACATCAACCAGCACCTGGCCACGCTGCCTCCCGGCGAACGGAAAAAATACATCAGCAGCCGCGAAGAAGAGCTCAAAAAAGAATTCACCAAACCGCTTACGAACCTGTCGGTGTACCAGGGCCGGGTGCTGATGAAGCTGATCAACCGGCAAACCGGCAATAACTGTTACGAGCTGATCAAAGAATACCGGGGCGGTTTCCAGGCGCGTTTCTGGCAAACGGTCGCCTTCTTCTTCGGCTCGAGCCTGAAACAGCCCTATGATCCTGCGAACGAAGACCGCGAAATTGAAGCGATCGTGCTGGAAGTGGAAAAGATGTACCGTTGATTCGTAAATTGTCGGCATGAGCAACCTTGCCGATAAAGAAACCCTGCGCCAGTACCTGGATGCTGCCTTCCCCCGGTTTGAAAAAGAGCTGAAAGAAGAGATCGTCGCCAAAGGCGCCCTGGTGCATTTCCCCGCTGGGCAGGAACTGATGCGCCCGGGGCAGTACATCCGTTCCACCCTGCTCGTTGCCGAAGGCCATGTAAAGCTGTACCGGGAGCAGGAGGAAAGTGAATTTTTTGTGTACCAGCTCGATCCCGGCATGGCCTGTGCCTTGTCAATGATCTGCGCCGCCAAACAGGAGAGGAGCAACCTGCTTGCCAAAACGATCGATGATGTAACGGCCATTGTTTTGCCCATTACGGTAATGGACAACTGGATGCAACAGTACCGTAGCTGGTATTATTTTGTGCTGGAAACCTATCGCCGCCGTTTTGAGGAGCTGCTGGAAGTGATCGATAACATCGCTTTCAAAAGCATGGACGAGCGGCTGGAGTTTTACCTGCGGCGCGAAGTGCGGCACAGCGGATCAGGAACCCTGGGCACTACCCACCAGCAGATCGCGACCGACCTGAATTCATCGCGCGAGGTCATTTCACGCCTGCTGAAGAAAATGGAGCAGCAGGGCAAGCTGACCCTGGCCCGCAACCAGATAGTGATGCGCACCACCGGGTGATTTTAATCACTTTTTTTGCAACGCCGCTAACCGACATTTGACCTATTAAAATCTTTCCGTTATGCGAATAGAACAAATCTATACCGGCTGCCTGGCACAAGGAGCCTATTATATAGAAAGTGAAGGAGAAGCGCTGGTGATCGATCCGCTGCGCGAAACGGAACCGTATATACGCCGCGCCGAAAAAGACGGTGCCACCATCAAATACATTCTTGAAACGCATTTTCATGCCGACTTTGTAAGCGGGCACATCGACCTGGCCCGGAAAACAGGCGCCACCATCGTCTACGGTCCCACTGCCAAACCGGGTTTTGCCGCACACGTGGCCAGCGATGGCGAAGTGCTGCGACTGGGCGCCGTTAGCCTGGAAGTATTGCATACACCAGGCCATACGCTCGAAAGCACCTGTTACCTGCTGAAAGACGAAAGTGGCAAGGATATCGCGCTGTTCACCGGCGATACCCTGTTCATCGGCGACGTAGGCCGGCCCGACCTGGCGCAGAAGCTGGTAACCGAGTTGACGCAGGAAAAGCTGGCAGGCCACCTCTATGATTCGCTGCACAACAGGATACTCCCCTTGTCGAACGACATCATTGTTTACCCGGCACATGGCGCCGGTTCGGCCTGCGGCAAAAATATGAGCCGCGAAACCACCGATACGCTGGGGCACCAGAAGCTTACCAATTATGCGTTGCAGCCGATGAGCCGCGAAGCGTTTATTGAAAAAGTGACCGAAGGGTTAACGCCGCCGCCGGCTTATTTCCCCACCAATGTGCTGATGAATATCCAGGGGTACGACAGCATCGACCAGGTGCTTGACCGTGGCACCACGCCCTTGTCGCCCGCTGCTTTTGAGGCGGCGGCCAACGAAACGGGCGCCATCATCATCGATACGCGCGATCCCGACAAATTCGTGCAGGGCTTCATTCCCAATTCGATCAATATTGGCATCGACGGCAATTTTGCGCCCTGGGTGGGTGCGCTGGTGCCCGATGTGAAGCAATCCATCCTGCTGATTACCGATCCGGGCCGCGAAGAGGAAGTGGTTACGCGGCTGGCGCGGGTGGGCTATGACCACGCCATCGGGTATCTCGACGGTGGCTTCGAGGTATGGAAGGCTGCGGGCAGGGAAACCGATCGGATCGACTCCATTTCGGCAGATGAGCTGGCGGCGTTGAAAAAGGCCGGCAATACCGTGCTTGTTCTCGACGTGCGCAAAGCGAGCGAATACCAGTCGGAGCACGTGGTAGATGCCGAAAACATGCCGCTGGATTATATCAACGATCATTTGCACGACCTCGACAAAAAACAAACCCGGTATGTGCATTGTGCGGGTGGTTACCGGTCGGTCATTTTCATTTCTATCCTGAAAGCGCGCGGTTACAGCAACCTGGTGAATGTACAGGGTGGTTTCAAGGCCATTAAGCAGCAGGGAGATTTGCCCGTAACTGCTTATGTTTGCCCGACCACTTTACTGTAACCAACCGTTATTATGCCAACACCTGTTCTGGAGCCCTGGCCCTGGTATATTGCCGGGCCGCTTATCGGGCTCGTTGTACCTGCCTTGCTATTAATGGGCAACAAACCCTTTGGAATTTCGTCGAACCTGCGGCATCTCTGCGCCGCCTGCTTTCCGGCCGGTATTCCGTTTTTCCGGTACGATTATAAAAAAGACAGCTGGAACCTGTTCTTCGCGGGCGGGATCGTTGCCGGCGCTTTTATCGCCGTCAGTTTTCTGCAGGGGGATGGCGCCGTGGCAGTGCATCCGGCGCTGCGGCAGGAGCTCGCTTCCTATGGCATCAACGACTATTCAAGCCAGGTGCCCGTGCAATTGTACCACTGGCCGGCCCTGCTTACGCTGCGCGGATGGCTGTTGCTGGCCGGCGGCGGTTTCCTCGTTGGTTTCGGCACCCGTTATGCCAACGGCTGCACCAGCGGTCATTCGATTTTCGGGCTCAGCACCCTGCAATGGCCATCGTTGGTTGCCACGGTCTGCTTTATGGCGGGCGGCATCATTATGGCAAATTATATTCTTCCTTTTTTGCTCAGGTTATGAAAAATAAATGGACGCAGAACCTGCGCTATGCCATTGCCGGCTGCCTGTTCGGCATCGTTTTTCTGAAAGCGCAGATCATCAGTTGGTTCAGGATACAGGAGATGTTTCGCTTCCAGTCGTTCCACATGTATGGTGTTATCGGCTCGGCGGTGATCGTTGGCGCTTTGTCGGTATTTCTCATCCGGCGGCTGAAGATCAAAACCGTTTCGGGCGAAGACGTGGTGATACCGCGCAAGCCTTTCACCAAAGGAACCGTATATGGCGGATTGCTTTTCGGTTTGGGATGGGGGCTGACAGGATCCTGCCCCGGGCCGATATTTGCGCAACTGGGAATGGGCGTGCCGGTGGCGATAGTGGTATTGTTCAGCGCAATGGCGGGCACCTGGGTCTATGGCCGTTTCCAGCACAAACTGCCGCACTGATCATTGCTCAGACAGCACAGGAATCGTTGTTGCCGTTGCAGCGGCGCGGTGCAAAAAAGGCGGTGATCAGAAACACCAGTCCCAGCAGCAGGGCCGGCCAGCCACCTTCTTCATAGTAAACAAATCCCACGAAAAAAAAGAGCAGCGCAAAAGCAAAACGTATGATACGGTGCAGCCACAGGGCCTTATCGTATTTTACGGAAACGGAATCTTTTTTCATAGGCGAAAGATGGCGAAAAGGCGTCGTTTCGTGCGTGACGACGGTCACCCGTTTGACCGCAGGCGTTGCACGATACCGGTAGTGCTGAAGCCTTCCACGATGGGGTTGATCACCACCGAGCCACCATTGGCGATCACTTCGCGGTGACCTACTACCTGTTCCACCCGGTAGTCGCCGCCCTTCACCAGCACATCGGGCAAAATAGCGTTGATCACTTCATACGGCGTGTCTTCTCCGAAAACAATCACTGCGTCGACCATCAGCAGCGAGGCGATCAGAACGGCCCGGCTTTGCTCATCGTTGATGGGGCGCTCGGGGCCTTTGTTAAGCCGCTTTACCGATGCGTCGGCGTTTACGCCCACGATCAGGATATCTCCTTCCTGCGCGGCCTGGCTCAGCGAATAGATATGGCCGCGGTGAAGGATGTCGAACACCCCGTTGGTGAAAACAATTTTCTTTCCCAGGAAGCGCCAGGTACTAACGGCCAGCTTCAGGGCGGGAAGCGTGTATATCTTTTGCGGAATGATGGCGGCGTTTTTCATATTGAATTGATTAGCGTGGTGAGGCGGCAGCGGGTTTTGACGGGTTGACAAGCGGCAGGAGCAGGAAGGCGAGCCCGCCGGCCACTACGATGAGCACCGATTGCGCCAGCCACAGCAACCAGCCGAAAGCCCTTCCGATATTGGGATCAAGCCCGTATAAGGCCAGGGTCTCCTGTACCAGGATAGGATAGGCGCCGATGCCGCCCTGGGTTACGATCATGCCGACGCTGCCGAGCGACAGCACCGAAAAAGAAGGCAGCCAGCCGAACGACTGGGTGTCTTGCATGGCATAAAAACCGAGGCGAATGCTGGCCAGGTACAAAAACCAGATCAACACCGAATGGAAAAAGAACCAGCCTTTTTTCTTTACATGGCGAACGCTGGTTAGTCCTTCCCAGATACCGTGTAATACTTTTTTAATTTTCAGCAGGACGGTGTGCTGCGCGAATTTCCGAAACAGGAAGCGGCCTGCTGCCAGCAATAACAGCAGCACCGTGAGCAGCAAGGCCAGCCGCCGGTAGTCGGGCGCGGCGTCGGCGCCGCTGATCATGTTTTTGAAAAGCCCGATGGTGAAAGCGCCGATGATGTCGATCTGCGAAAAAATAGTGATCGCGAAAACCAGCACCAGGCAAATGAGGTCGAAAGCGCGTTCGGCAACGATGGTACCTATCAGCTTATCGGCCGGTATCTTTTCATACCGGGCCAGCAGGGTGCATTTCAGCACTTCCCCCAGGCGGGGCACCAGGAGGTTGGCGAAATAACCGATCAGCACCGCGAAATAGGTGTTTGTATTGCGTGGATGATAGCCCAGTGGCTCCATCAATATTTTCCATCGCATGGCCCGGCTGTAATGGCTTGCCAGCAAGGCAACCGCCACTGGCGCCAGCAGCCAGTAGTTGGTGCGCCGCAGCGCTGCTTTCATTTGCTGCCATTCGTCTGTGCTGATCTTGCCGATGCTCCACCAAACCAGGAAAATAGCCAGGCCTAAGAAGAAGAGCGTCTGTAGCCAACTGCTGAGCTTTTTATTCATATCCGGACGAATGCTATGCCATAAAGATACGCCCGGTTATGGTATCCAACGCGTTACAGCCGGTTTCCCTCGCGGGGAAAGACCACGCTGGGCTGAAAGGTTTTGGCCTTCTCGAAGTCCATGCGGGCATAGGAGATGATGATGATCACGTCGCCGACCGTTCCCTGGCGGGCGGCGGGGCCGTTCAGGCAGCAGACACCCGAGCCGCGGCGGCCCCTGATCAGGTAGGTTTCGATGCGGCTGCCATTGTTGACGTTCACGACCTGGACCTTTTCATGTTCGATCATATTGGCCGCGTCCATCAGGTCTTCGTCGAGGGTGAGGCTGCCCACGTAGTGCAGGTTGGCTTCGGTGATGACGGCCCGGTGCACTTTCGATTTGAGAATTTCGATGTCCATGCGGGCGCTAAGGTATTAACATATTATCAATCAGTCGAACTTCGTTCAGGTAGGCGGCGGCAAGCGCCACCAGCGGTTCTTTGCCATCCCAGGCGGTAACGGGCTCCAGGCTACCGGCCGCGCAGAGCGCCACATAGTCGACGGTAAAGCCGTTGTTGCGCAGAAATTCTTCGGCCCTGGTCAGCAGGGGCTGCGTACTGCCGGGCGCGATATCGTTTTTGATGGCCGACAGCGCGCGTGAAATAGCCACCGCCTGCTGCCGTTCGACCGCGCTGAGCCGCTGGTTGCGGCTGCTCATGGCCAGCCCGTCGCTTTCGCGAAGGGTAGGACAGGCATGGAAGCTGGTCTTGTACCGGCGGTAGCCGATCAGCAGGCGCACCACCATGCATTGCTGGTAGTCTTTTTGCCCCATGTAGAGGTTATCGGCCTTTACATGGGTTAGCAGGCGGTCCATCACCTGGCAAACGCCCTGGAAATGCCCGGGCCGGTATTTGCCTTCGAGGATGGCTTCCAGATAGCCCAGCGGGTACACCGGCAGGGAAGCGGTGCCCTGCGGATACATTTCGGCTATCGACGGCAGAAAGAGCATATCTACGCCCGCTTTTTCCAGCAGCTCGATGTCTTTCTCTATGGTGACCGGGTATTTTTCGAAGTCTTTCGGGTCGTTGAACTGGGTAGGGTTCACGAAAATGCTGCAAACGGTTGCCGCATTCTCTTTTTTAGACGCCGCTATCAGGGAGAGGTGCCCCTGGTGGAGTGCGCCCATGGTGGGTACAAAACCGATGGAATCGCTTCCGGAAGCCAGTTTCACCAGGTGCCGGCCAAGGTCGGCAGCCGTTTTGAAAAGGATCATGCATGCCCTGTTTAAGCGCTTTTCAGCGAAAAAGTACTAACTTTGCCCCCTTATTGTAAGAAAATAGGTTCCATTTTCACCCACAGTAAAGAGAAAAATGTCAACAAAGAAAAGGATTTTATTCATTGCAAACGAAATGTCGCCGTACCTGGAACTAACCGAGTTCTCTGAAATAGTGAACCGGCTGGCGATAAAATCGAACGACAGTGGATTTGAGGTGCGTTGCATCATGCCTCGTTTCGGTACCATCAACGA
>JBDHYM010000120.1:0-9594 GCA_039811405.1 Flavihumibacter sp.
TCCCCCCGGCATTAGCCGCCTTGTTGACCTGTGGCCTCATTCTTCTTTTCAACAGCCGCCTGGTGCTGCCTGCGCCGTTGGGAGCGCTGCTGAGCCCGCAGCACGGCATCTGGCAGAATGCAGAGCCACGGAATGCGGATTACAACGACGATGTGCTGCTGCCCGGCCTTGAAGGCAAGACAGATGTATATATTGACGAGCGCCTGGTGCCGCATGTTTTTGCCGAAAATGAAAACGATCTTTATTATGTGCAGGGTTACCTGCATGCCAAATTCAGGCTCTGGCAAATGGAGTTCCAGACCTATGCGGCGGCGGGCCGGCTGAGCGAAGTGCTGGGAGAGGGGCCCGACGGCAGGATACTGGGCTACGATCGCACCATGCGCCGGCTGGGTATGGTCTGGGCGGCCGAAAAATCAATGGAAGAGGCCGAAAGAAACCCGGCCTCGAAAGCACAATACGAAGCGTATGCCAATGGCATCAACGCCTGGATTGCGCAATTGTCTGAAAGCAGCCTGCCGGTTGAGTACAAACTGCTGGGCTATTATCCCGAGCAGTGGACCCCGCTAAAAACGGCGCTTTTCCTGAAGTTCATGAGCTACGACCTGGCGGGCCATGAAGAAGACCTGGAGTTCAGCAATGCCCGCGATTTTTTTAATACCGCCGATCTCGAAACACTGTTCCCTTTTATTCCCGATTCGCTGCCGGCGATCCAGCCCAATACGGCTGCTTCACCCTATCCCGGCCAGCCGGCGGTGGACCTGACCATTCCGCCCGGTGCCGATTCGGTTTATTTCATGCACAACCGTCCCGACAGCATCCGCTTTTTGCCGGCGCAACAGCCCGAAAAAGAAAACGGCAGTAATAACTGGGCCGTGGCGGGCGCTAAGACCAAAAGCGGCCGGCCTATCCTGTGCAACGACCCGCACCTCGGCCTCAACCTGCCCTCGCTCTGGTTCGAGATGCAATTGACCACGCCGCAGTTCAGCGCGTACGGCGCCACCTTTCCCGGCTCGCCGAATGTGATCATTGGCTTTAACAACGATATATCATTCGGCTTTACCAATGCGGGCCGCGATGTGCGCGATTATTATGAGGTTGAATTTCGCGATGAAGCACGTGATGCGTACCGGTTCAACGACGACTGGCTGCCCACCACCCGGCGGGTGGAGATCATCCGCATAAAAGGCAAGCCCGACCTGCTCGATACCGTTGTGTACACGAATATCGGCCCGGTGATGTACGACGAAAGCTTTCAGCCCGCAGAAAAAAAGGTGAAAAACCTGGCGGTGCGCTGGAAGGCGCACGATGCCAGCAACGACGGGGCCGCTTTCTACGGGCTTAACCATGCGAAGACCTATGCCGAAGCGGTTACCGCCATCCGGCAACTCAAATGCCCGGGACAAAACTGCCTGATCGCTACACGTTCAGGTGATATCGGCATCTGGCAGCAGGGCGAATTTCCTGCCAAATGGCGGCGGCAGGGCGACTACATTATGCCGGGACATGACAGCAGCTATTTCTGGCGCGGACTTATACCTGCCGAAGAGAACCCGCACCTGGAGAACCCTTTCAGGGGATATGTGAGCTCGGCCAACCAGGTGTCGGTAGACGGCACCTACCCGTATTATACGGGTGATATGTTCCCGGTATACCGCGCCATGGCCGTGAACAGAATGCTCGATACGGCGCAGCAGGTAACGCCGGCCTCGATGATGGCCATGCAAACCAGCAATTTCAACATCAAGGCGTCGATGAGCCGTGATATATTGCTGCGCACACCGGTAACCGCGCTGAGTGAAGCAGGAAAAAAATACTTCGAGATATACAGGCAATGGAACGATAAGAACGATCCCGGTGAAGAAGGTGCCACCATTTTTTCGCTATGGTGGGATGCGCTGGAAAAGAAGATATGGAAGGATGAGTTCAGCCAGACAAAGCTGCCCCTGCCCTGGCCGCCCGAATACGTGCTGCTGGAAAGCCTGCAGCACGACTCTGCCTATCGTTTTATTGATGACATCAGCACGCCCGTAAAGGAAACGCTTGAAGACGTGCTGGCTTCCTCACTGTCAGGCATAACCGATTCCCTCGACCATCTCCAGGTATCAGGCAACCTTGCCTGGGAGCGGGCGAAAGATACCCGGATCAAACACCTGCTCAAAGTGATAGAGCCTTTCAACCGCCTGCATGTGCCGGTCGGCGGCGGCAAAGGCATTATCAATGCCGCCGCTCCCGAACACGGACCCAGTTGGCGGATGGTGGTTGAAATGACCGACGGCATTGAAGCTTACGGCATCTATCCCGGCGGGCAAAGCGGCAACCCCGGCAGCCGTTATTACGACAGCAGTATCGACGACTGGGCAGCCGGCAGGTACTACCGGCTCTGGCTGATGAAGGAAAGCGAAAAAACCGACGAGCGTATCCGCTGGATAATGCATTTTAGAAAAGCCTAATTTTCGAAACAACTCATGAAACTGTTCATTAACATCTTGTTGACAGCTATTCTCGCATTCGCCCTGTCATTCTGGTTTCCCTGGTGGATAGTGGCAGTAGCCGCCTTTGCGGTAGCCGTCGTCATTCCGCTGAAGCCCTGGCAATCGGCCCTGGCAGGCTTTCTCGGCGTATTTCTTTTATGGGTGCTGCTGAGCGCATGGATCAATGCCAGCAACGAGGGGTTGCTGGCAGAACGCATTTCGCGGCTGCTGCTGAAGACCAGCTCCGCCGGTCTGCTGGTGCTGGTAAGCGGATTGATAGGCGGGCTGACTGCCGCCGCCGCCGCCCTGACGGGCAGCCTTATACGAAGATTGAAAATGAATGAGTAGATACCTTATTGCCTTTTGCTGCTTTACCTGCCTGTTGCTTTCCGCGCGGGCAGGCATTGTTTCAGGCACTGTAAAAGACGACAAGGGCAATCCTGTTCCCTATGCATCGGTATATGTTCGCAACGGCCAGGCGGGCACCACGGCGGGCGCCAACGGGTCATACCGCTTGCCGCTGCTTGCGGGCAGCTATGTGCTGGTGGCTCATCACGTAGGCTACACCCGCCAGGAGCAGAAGCTGACCCTGGGAACAGAAGACGTTCAGTTGAATTTTATATTGTCGGTGCAGCAGGTTACACTCGGCGAAGTGGTGGTAAAGGCCAATGCAGAAGACCCTGCCTATGCGATTATACGCAACGCCATCCGGCTGCGAAAGGCGCACTATGACGAGCTGTCTGATTTTTCGTGCGACGTATATACACGCGAACAGATGCAGTTGCGCGGCTATCCCGACAAGTTCCTGGGGCAGAAAGTCGATTTTGAAGACGGTGACACCAGCAAACGGAAAATGCTGTATCTCTCCGAAACCGTATCGCGCTATTCGGTAAAACCGCCCGACCGTTCGAAGATAGAGGTATTGTCGACCCGCGTCAGCGGCAACAGCAATGCCTTTGGCCTGAGCCTGCCGCGTATCATCAATTTCTACCGGAACAATATCGAAGCAGGCAACCTGAACAAACGGGGCTTTGTTTCGCCCATTGCCGACAATGCGCTCCATTTTTACAAATACAAATACGAAGGATCGTTTATGGACGACGGGGTGGAAGTGAACCGGATCAAAGTCATCCCCCGGAGAAAATACGAGCCGCTGTTTTCGGGTGAGATCATGATCACCGAAAACAGTTGGCGCATACACAGCCTGCAATTGCAACTGCTGAAGACCTCGCAGATGGAATTTCTCGATACGCTGAACGTTGAGCAACTGTATGCACCGCTTACGGACAATGCCTGGGTGATCCGCAACCAGGTGCTGTATCCCGCTATCCGGATGTTTGGCTTTGATGGATTCGGCTCGGCGGTAACGGTGTACAGTAATTTCGAGCTGGAACCTTCTTTGCCGCCGAAATTTTTTAACAGCACGGTGGTGAAGTACAACGAAGGATCGAATAGGAAAGACGGCCGCTATTGGGATTCCATCAGGCCGTTGCCGCTGCTGCCCGAAGAGGTAATTGACTTCCGGAAGAAAGACAGCCTGGAGCAGGTACGGAAAAGCCCCGCTTATCTCGATTCGCTTGACCGCGTTCGCAACCGGTTCGGCATTGCCTCTTTTTTACTGACAGGGCAAACATTTACGCGGCAGAAGCGCCGGGTCAGCTATGCGTTTTCGCCCATGATACAGGCGGTTTCTTTCAATACGGTGGAAGGATGGGTGGCGAGCCCGTCGCTCACCTGGTCGAAGCGCCTCGACACCCTGCCGGGCAGCGCAATACTGGCGGTTACAGCTACGGCCCGTTATGGTTTCAGCAGCCGGCATTTGTATGGAAAGGCAACGGGTAATTACAATTTTGGGAAGAGACACCTGGCAACACTCTCTTTTTCGGCGGGGAAATATGCGGAGCAGTTTGACGGAAGCCAGCCCATATCGCCGCTGATGAACAGCCTGAGCAGCCTGCTGTGGGAAAGCAATTATATGAAACTGTACGAGGCCGCTTTTGGTTCGGTGGGTTATACGCGCCGCCTGGGCGGCGGCTGGGAGCTGAATGCCGCTTTTTCGTATGAAGACCGTGCGCCGCTCGGTAACAGCAGCGATTTCAGTTGGCGCAACGTAAACGACAAGGTGTACACGCCGAATATTCCTTCTCCCGCGGCAGCGCTGCCGATGGAAAAGCACCGGGCGGCATCGCTCACCGTGGGTCTGCTTTGGCAGCCGGGACAGCAGTACATCGAATTTCCCGACAGGAAGATGTCGCTCGGATCCAGGTATCCTGTGTTCAGCGCTTCTGCCAGCCGCGGACTGAAAGACCTTTTTGGCAGTGATGTCGACTACCTGAAATGGGGACTGGGTGTGAGCGATGACCTGAACCTGGCAATAGCAGGTGAATTGCATTATAACCTGTCGGCCGGCGGTTTTTTGCAATGGAAACGGGCGGAGGTGCCCGACTATACACATTTTGGCGGCAACCAGGTGGTATTTGCACGACCTTATATGAGCAGTTTCCAGGCCCTGCCTTATTACGCCTATGCGGGCCCGCAGCAGTTTTGGACGGTGGCACACGCCGAGCATCATTTTAACGGTGCGCTTACCAATAAGATCCCCGGCTTGCGGCAACTGAACTGGCACCTGGTAGCGGGTGCGCACGGGCTGTTTACAGGTGGCCGCCGCAACTACGAAGAATTCAGCGTAGGCCTGGAGAATATCTTCAAGCTCATACGCACCGACCTGGTATGGTCGCTCGACCAGGGCCGGCTGCGCGGCGCTTACTTCCGCGTGTCGGTGACTGGTTTCAATGGCAATTAAGTCGTAGCTTTGCGCCGTTAAGAAATTTTGTTCACCAGGCAAGTGTCCGTAAAATTTCAGCATGGCTGTATTACACAACCGGGTATCCCAGAAGGAGCTCAAAGAACGTTTATTGGCGGAAACAGAACCCCGCACTACTATTTCCTTTTACCAGTATTTTCTGATTGAAGAGCCGCAGGCTTTTCGCGATGCGCTGTACAAAGCGTTGTTTGCGCTGAAAGTGTTTGGCCGTATTTACGTGGCCGCCGAGGGCATCAATGCGCAGATCAGCGTGCCCACGGCCAATCTTGACGCTTTTCGCGCGGTATTGGACCAGACGGAGGCGCTGCGTGGCATCAGGCTGAATATTGCCGTTGACGACGACGGTAAATCTTTCTGGGTGCTGAAAGTGAAGGTACGCGACAAGATCGTGGCCGACGGCATCGATGATCCGGCATTTGATATGCAGCGCAAGGGTAAATACGTGGATGCGGCCACTTTCAATCAACTGACCGACGATCCTGCCACCGTAGTGATCGATATGCGCAACCACTACGAGTATGAAGTGGGGCATTTCGAGCATGCGATTGAGGTACCTTCCGATACTTTCCGCGAGCAATTGCCCATGGCCGCTGACATGATGGCTGCCGACAAGGATAAGAACATCATTATGTATTGCACAGGCGGCATTCGCTGCGAGAAGGCAAGTGCGTATATGCTTCACCGTGGATTCAGGAACGTGTATCACCTTGAGGGCGGCATTATCCATTATGCCAATACAGCGAAGGAAATGGGCCTGCCTAATAAGTTCCGCGGTAAGAATTTCGTGTTTGACAACCGGCTGGGTGAGCGCATCAGCGAAGAAGTGATCGCCCGCTGTCACCAGTGCGGTGCGCCGGCCGATACCCATGTGAACTGCGCCAACGAGGGCTGCCACCTGCTGTTCATCCAGTGCGATGCCTGCGCTGCGAAATACGAGCATTGCTGCAGCGTCGAATGCCAGGAGGTGCTGCGGCTTCCGCAAGCCGAACAGCAATTGATTCGCAGGGGAATACACAAGGAAAGGAATGTGTTTCACAAATCGCGTTTCCGTGTAAAGGTCCTCTCAGACAAGGGGGAAAATACCGGCTTCAAACGGGAATTCTGACCTTGACTAGTAGCTGTTGCGGGTTGTAATTTGGTGCATTGTCTGTACAGAAAGCGTTCGCCGCCCGGCAAAATGCCGGCCTGATCACACATAAATACACGGACGGTTCCAATACAAGTACCCTTTAAACAGCTACCCAATCGTAGTTTTCGTTGCGGCCGGGAATGAATCCCGGCCGCTTTTCTGGCTTAGTTCTTCAGCGAGTACCTGCTCAGCAAACGGATACTTTGTCGGTTGCTGTAGTCGTACTGGTATAGACCGTCGTCCGTAACGACCATCGCGTGGTTGTTGCCGGCAATAATATCATACGAATTATTGACCTCAATGCTGCCCAACTGCTTGAGATTGGAGACATCTGCTGCGTCATACAGCCTTACGCCGCTTTTGTCGTCGCATACAAAAAGCAGGTTGCCGTCTTTGCAAAGCCCTTTCGGTTCGGTGAGATCGTATGCTTTGACCAATACAGGATTCATCAGGTCCTTTATATCAATTACGTTGAGCTCATTGGCCGCACCGCCGCATGAAGTGCCTGCATGCAGGGTGACATATGCATATTTCCCATCGGTAACAACCGGGTCACAGGCTCGACCGTGCGAAAACTCGCCGAGCTTTACAGGCGATGTTGGATTTGTCATATCGTACATAAACATGCCGGCCATAGATCCCAGGAACAGTTTTCCTTCGAACGGATAAATGGTCTGCAGATCAAATCCCGCGTTGAAGCTGGTATCGAGCCGTGGAGCAGCGGGGTTTGAAACATCCACAATGCCGATGGAATGAGCTTCCCGCAGCGCATAGAGGTATTCGTTCATCAATACCATGCTTGCCATGGAGCCGGCGGTTCCACTATTGGATTTCGATATCCCGGCGGCGTCACTCAAAGCAAACGCGCAATTGGCGCAGCCCCATCTGGCTGCTTCTATTGCTACGGTTGTATCTTTTCTGGTGATTCCGGCAATGGTCATATCATCGCCATCGGCCGTCGGGAAGTAATAACGGTAAAAAAAGTTCTTGATATTCTTTACCACCTTCGCTTTACGGGGATTGCTGATATCAATGGCCAGCAGGTCGGTATATGTGTCCGCATACAAGATGTCCCCTTGCACTGCCATGTCCATATTGCCCGGAATATTCAGAAAAGCTATTTGTTTTGGATTGGAAGGGTTACTGTTGTCAATGATGTGAACCCCTTTTTCCACCTCATTGAGGTAGATAAATCGATCTTTTATATACAGTTTACCTGCCGTTTTAACCGGTTCGGATACATTGCCGTTGATAGCCGCCAGCATCTCTGCTCTTGCTGCGAAGACCGGCGTTGTAATGGTATAGGTATAGGTTTCTTTCTGGGCTGTCTTGTTTTTGGAGCAGGCAGCCATAAATGAAACGAGGCAAAAAACGGCAATAACACCGCGCAGGTTTGGTTTGAAGTGGATGGCCATGGCACTGTTTTCCCGGTTGACAACCTTTCCTCCCGACCCGTTGCGTCAGGATACTATTTTCCACCCGTCGGGTCGCACCCGTCAGGTGCCACCTGACGGGTGCGACCCGACGGGTGGAAAAGGGTGGAAACACCTATTTTTGCAAACCGATATGAAATTGTTTCCCGAATCGGCAGCGGTACAGTTGGAATTTGACAAGATCAAGGCGCTGCTGGAATTACATTGCAAAACAGAATATGCACGCGGCAAGGCGCGCGAGCTTCGCATACATACCAAAATCGGCTTCATCGAAACAGAGCTCCGCCAGACACACGAATTCAGGCAACTGTTGCTGAATGCCGTTTATTTTCCCGGTGATTTTCAACTGAATATCGCCCGCGACCTCCAGTTGCTGGGCATTCCCGGTTCGGTCATGACGGGCGAGCAGCTCGTCAGCATACGCAAGCTCACCGAAACCATCGAAAGCATATTCAGGTGGTTCGACAACGAACGACGCGTTGCATACCCCGGACTGCTGCAGGTAACCAGCGACAGCTACTACGAAAAGGCAATCAGGGCGCTGATCGAAGCCGTTGTCGACGACCAGGGGCAGGTGCTCGACAGCGCTTCGAAAGAGCTTCGGCGCATCCGTATTGCCCTTTATAAAAAAAGAAGCGATCTCCGCCGCGTGTTCGAAAGGGTAGTGGCCAAACTGAACAAACAGGGTTATCTCGCCGACATCGAAGAATCGTTTCTCAACGGTCGCCGGGTACTGGCCGTTTTTGCCGAGCAGAAGCGAATGATCAAAGGCATTCTGCACGGCGAAAGCGACACCCGCCGTACAGCCTTTATCGAACCCGAAGAAACCATCGGCCTGAACAATGAAGTGTATTCGCTCGAGAACGAGGAGTCGCGGGAAGTATACAGAATACTACGCGAACTTACCGGCCGGTTGGCGCAATATGCGCCCCTACTGAAAACCTACCTGCAGATCGTGGGCGAGTTCGATTTCATCCGCGCGAAAGCCCGCTTTGCCGATGAATACGGCGGCGAATACCCGGTGGTGACCGATAAAGCCCATATCCACCTGGTGAACGCCTATCACCCGCTGCTGCTGATCTACAACAAGCGGCAGCAGAAGCCCACCATCCCGGTATCGATTACCCTCGACGACAAGAACCGCATACTGGTGATCAGCGGACCCAATGCCGGCGGTAAAACCGTTACCATGAAAACGGTGGGCATCAACCAGCTCATGGTGCAGGCCGGCTTGCTGGTGCCGGTGCATCCTTCATCGCAGTTCGGTGTGTTCCGGCAACTGATGATCCATATCGGCGACACGCAAAGCCTGGAGTTCGAGCTGAGTACCTACAGCTCGCACCTGCGGCACATGAAACATTTCATGGAAACGGCCAATGGGAAAACATTGTTTTTTATCGATGAGCTGGGCAGCGGCTCCGATCCCAACCTCGGCGGCGCTTTCGCCGAAGTGATCATGGAAGAGCTGGCGTTTAAACACGCTATGGGCATCGTGACCACGCATTATCTCAACCTGAAGGTGATGGCCAATAAAACACCGGGCATCATCAATGGCGCCATGGCCTTTGACGAAAAAAGCCTCTCACCCCTGTATAAGCTTATTATCGGCAAGCCCGGCAGCTCATACACTTTTTCCATCGCTGAACGGATCGGCCTCGATAAAAAGCTGATCGACCGCGCCCGCAAAATGGTGGATGAAGATCATTTTAGCCTCGATAAGCTGCTGAACCGTACCGA
>JBDHYM010000121.1:0-9514 GCA_039811405.1 Flavihumibacter sp.
CGCATCCATCGACTTTTTCAGCATCGGCGCAAAGATAAGGAATGCCTCAGCGCTTTAACAGCCGTTGTGCGCTGGTTTCGCCAACGGCATTTCGCAACCGCAACTGGTAGATGCCTCTTTGCCAACTGGCCGGTATGCTGCCCTGAAGATTGCCGCTACCCATCTGTATTTGCTGGCGGGCCACCAGCCGGCCGGTCATATCATATACCGCCAGGTCGAATTTTTGCGCCTCGCGGCTTTGCACGCGGTATTGCAACCGGTCGCCGACAGGGTTTTCCAGCACCGTGAAAACAAAGCTGCCGTTCTCGGCAGCCGGCCAGCTGGCACAGGCGCCCTTATCGGGCAGGTTATTGTCTATCCAGGCCATCCGCTCTTTCAGCCAGGCCTTCAGTGTGCTGATCTCCCCGGAATAGCTGGTAGGGATTGGCGAGGCATTGGGCCATATATACTGCCCCAGCACCGGCCAACGGGTAAAATGCCGCTGCCGGGCCTCGTCGACCACCGCCGCGGCAGAATCGATGAGCCGGTTCACCGACTGGTCTGACAAAACATCGGCCCTCAATTGTATCCAGCGGCAACGCAGGTCCGACACAAAAGCCGTATCGAGCATAAAACGGTTCCACCAAAAAGGCACTAATCCGGCCGGATCGCCCGGGCACACTTCGTTGAACCGGTAGGCCCATCCATCGGTACGCCAGCCATTGCAGTAATCGGCATTGCGGAAGGCCAGGTCATAGTCCCACACAGGTCCCGCCACGATCTTTCCACCTGCCGATTCCCGTCCTTTGTGAAAATAGCTGCTGAGGCGATAACCGTCCACGTTCCGGCTTATTTCGTTGATGATAAAATAATCGATGAAGCTGGCCAGATCGGCGTACCTGCGTACACCGTTCACCGGGTCCTGGAAATTGGTCGCCTGCAGGCTGGATTCAAAATTCCGCACATATGATTCGATGTAATCTGCCTGCGCCGGCGCTATATCTTTCAGCTTGGGGTATACGAACGAATACTGTCGCTGGCTGAGCGTGCTGTACCAGCCATCGGGCTGTTTATCGAGACTGAAGATATAGCCGCCTGTCAACGCATCGCCCGAGAGGTCGTCGTTGCCTATTTTGGGGATGTCCACCCGGTTTTTTCCACGTTTTATTTTTTCCAGCAGCACATATACACCTTTATAATCGTCGTTGAGCACCAGCTCTACAAAACGGCAGCGGGGCGCCCAGTGACCGGTGCGTGCTGCCAGCGTATAAGCGAGCACGTTACGCATCAGCGTCTTGTCGGTGTACGGGGCATACAGCACCCAGTCGCTTTCTGCGGGCATGCCCAACAGCGACTGGTCGAGCGAACTGCCCGATGCTTTTTTCAGGTCAAAGCCGTATGATTTCATCGGGAACATCTGCGATGACTGTCCGCGAATTTCTATCGCGATCTTTCCATCATATTCGTTGAACGGGTCTGTAAGGCGGTTACGCTGTCCTTCGCCGTTGTAAATAATCCCCATCGCCGCATCTATTTTGGGGTCGTCGGGAATCTCCCGGCCATAGGTGTTGATGACCACTATCGGCAGGTTGGACGATTGCAGTATATCTTGCGGGAAAGCGGCTGCCGACACAAGCAGCCCCAGCAGCAGGGTAAACGCGGACTTCATAGCGGTCATATTGAAACAAAATAGTTTTTTTAAACGACATTTGTCGCTCTTTTAAATTATGTCGAAAACAGCCGATACGCCCCTGATGCAGCAGCACAAGGCCATCAAGCAGCGTTTTCCCGACGCCGTTTTGTTGTTCAGGGTGGGTGATTTTTATGAAACCTTCGGGGCAGATGCGATCATTGCTTCGCAGGTGCTGGGTATCACCCTCACCAAAAGGAACAATGGCGCCGCCGCATCGTCTGAACTGGCGGGTTTTCCGCACCATTCGCTCGACAGCTACCTGCATAAGCTGGTAAAAGCAGGTTACCGGGTAGCGGTTTGCGACCAGTTGGAAGACCCCAAACAGGCCAAGGGCATTGTAAAACGCGGCGTCACTGAAATGGTTACGCCGGGAACGGCCACCAACGAGAAGCTGCTCGACGTGCATTCCAACAATTTCCTGGGTAGCCTGTATTTCACCGACAACGAACAGTTCGGTATCGCCTTCCTCGATATTTCAACCGGCGAATTCTTCGTAGCGCAGGGCGATCGTGAATATGCCGACAAGCTGCTGCAAAGCTTTCAGCCGGCCGAGGTCTTGTTCCAGCGGCATCGCCAGAAACATTTTAAGGAATGGTTCGGCAGTAAAGTCTATACCTATGCGCTCGACGAATGGATATTCCAGGAAAGCTACGGCCGGGAAACCCTGCTCAAACATTTCCAGACCCACTCGCTGAAAGGGTTCGGGGTGGAAGACCTGGGCGACGGACTTACCGCCGCCGGCGCCATCCTGCATTACCTGCGCGATACCGAACACCCGCACCTGCAGCATATCCGGTCGGTGCAACGCATCAACCGCAACGATTTTTTGTGGATGGACCGCTTTACCATCCGGAACCTGGAGCTGCTCGGCGCGCCTAACGCCGACGGACATACGCTGCTGAAAGTGCTCGACCACACCGTATCGCCCATGGGGGCGCGGCTGTTAAAACGATGGATCGTTTTTCCGCTGATCGATAAATCCAGGATTGAAGAGCGGCTGCAACTGGTGGAGTACCTTATAGCTGCGGTTGACATCCGGCAGCAACTGGCGCAGCACATCCGCCTATGCGGCGACATCGAACGGCTGGTAAGCAAGCTGCCGATGAAAAAAATCGGTCCGCGCGAGGTGTTGCAACTGGCCCGCGGGCTGCAGCAGGTGCTGGCCATCCGGCAGCTTTGCACAGAAGTACCGAACGATTACCTGCGGCGCATCATCGATGCGCTCAACCCCTGCAGCCATATCGCCGAAAAAATAGAAAAAACGCTGGTCGAGCAGCCGCCGGCCATGGCTGCAAAAGGCGGCTTTGTAAGAGACGGTGTTGACGCCGCACTCGACGAGCTGCGGCAGATAGCGCACAACGGCAAGGAATACCTGGCGCAGATGCAGCAGAAAGAAGCGGCCGAGACAGGTATTCCTTCGCTGAAGATTGGCTTCAACAACGTTTTCGGTTATTACCTGGAGGTGACCAATACCCATAAGAACAAGGTGCCCGCCGCATGGATGCGCAAGCAAACGCTGGCCAATGCCGAACGTTATATAACCGCAGAGCTGAAAGAGTACGAAGAAAAGATCACCGGTGCCGAAGAACGTATCCTGCAACTGGAAGCCGGCATTTTTGAGTCGCTGCTCAATGAGCTGCAGGATTATTTGTCGCCCGTGCAGGCCAACGGCAACCTGCTGGCCATACTGGACTGCCTGCTCTGCTTTGCGCAGGTGAGCCTGCAGAACCGGTACAAACGGCCATCCGTACACGAAGGCGGTGAACTGGTTCTCAGCGCCAGCCGCCATCCCGTGATAGAAAAATACCTCGCACCGGGCGAAAGTTACGTGAGCAATGACATCGTGCTGAACAAAACCGACCAGCAGATCATTATTTTGACGGGACCTAATATGAGTGGTAAAAGCGCCCTGCTGCGGCAGGTGGCCCTGGTAACACTGATGGCGCATATGGGCTGCTTCGTGCCGGCCGACGAAGCGCTGATCCCGCTTACAGATAAGATATTCACCCGGGTGGGCGCGTCAGACAACCTGAGCGGCGGCGAATCAACCTTCATGGTGGAAATGAACGAAACGGCCAGCATCCTGAACAATGTCACAGAACGCAGCCTGATACTGCTCGACGAGATCGGCCGCGGCACCAGCACCTACGACGGCATCAGTATTGCCTGGAGCATTGTCGAATACCTGCAGCAAAGCCGGGAAATGCCGCTAACCCTTTTTGCGACGCATTACCATGAGCTGAACGAGTTGGAAAACAGGTGGCCCCGCGTTCGTAATTACCATATCACCAATAAAGAGGCGGGCAATAAGATTGTTTTTTTGCGCAAGCTGGCGCCCGGCGGCAGCACACACAGCTTTGGGATACATGTTGCCCGGATGGCAGGCATGCCGGCTGCACTGATCAAAAGGGCCAATGAAATACTGGCGCAACTGGAAGCCCAGCATGTGGACGATGAGCAAGGAAAAACAACAGCCGGCAAAGTGGCGGCACTGGCCGGTCCGCAGGTGCAGCTCTCCATATTCGATGCCCACTCGCAAACCTTTGAAACGATCAGGGCCATGCTGGAAAGCACCGATATCAACCGGCTTACGCCGGTAGAGGCACTCCTGAAGCTGCAGGAGATCAAAAAGCAGATCGGCTGACAAGCCGGTATTAACCGATTGTATTTACATTTATCGTATGCTGGAACATTTCCCCTTTTACCTGGCACTGATCGTGCTGATCGTGCTGCTCATCATGCTGGCCAACAAGATCAGGGTCGCCTACCCGGTATTGCTGGTGCTTGCCGGGCTTGCATTCTATTTTATACCGGGTGCCCCCGTATTGAAAATTGATCCCGAGCTCATCTTTATCATCTTCCTGCCGCCGCTATTGTATGAGGCCGCCTGGGCCAATTCCTGGAAGGAGCTTTGGCACTGGCGCCGCATCATCGGCAGCTTCGCTTTCGTAGTGGTGTTTCTTACCGCCATTTCGGTGGCGGTGGTGGCCAATACATTCATTCCCGGTTTTTCACTGGCGCTGGGCTTTTTGCTGGGCGGCATTGTATCACCACCCGATGCCGTAAGTGCCGCAGCCATTCTGAAATTCGTAAAAGTACCGAAGAGAATGTCGTCGATCCTCGAAGGCGAAAGCCTGCTGAACGATGCCTCTTCACTGATCATTTTCCGTTTTGCCATGATAGCCGTGGCTACAGGGCAGTTTGTGTGGCAGCAGGCGGCGCTCAGCTTTGCCTGGATGCTGATTGGTGGCGTAGGCATCGGCCTTTTTGTAGCGTTGTTGTTTTTAAAGGCGCACAAATGGCTGCCGACAGAAGTGAACATGGACATCATCCTAACGCTGGTTACACCGTACGCCATGTACATCGGCGCGGAAGAAGCGCACGCGTCGGGCGTGCTGGCGGTGGTGAGCGGCGGGCTTTTCCTCTCCTATCATCGTCATAGCTTTCTGAGTGGCTCGGCAAGGCTTCGGGGCGAAACTGTTTGGCAGAGCCTGGTATTTCTGCTGAACGGGCTCGTGTTTCTACTGATCGGCCTTGACCTTTCAGAAATCATATCCGGCTTGCACCAGGAAGGCATCAGCATTTATACCGCTACCGGCTACGGGCTTTTAATAACCGCAGTGCTCATCTTCGGCCGGTTGCTGGCCGGTTACGGCGCGGTGATCGTTACAAAACTGGCGAGTTATGTTATCACGGTTGCCGATAAAAACCCCGGCGTGAAAGCGCCCCTTGTATTGGGATGGACCGGCATGCGCGGCGTGGTTTCGCTCGCGGCGGCGCTTTCCATACCAACCGTTCTGGCCGATGGAAGCCCTTTTCCGCACCGGAACCTCATCTTATACATCACTTTTGTGGTTATATTGGTAACACTGGTACTCCAGGGACTGACCCTGCCGGTGCTCATTAAAAAACTACAGCTTCCTGTATTCAACGACCATTTGCCGGAAGAAGAAACGGAAGAGCTGATACGTGAAGCGCTGGCGAAAGAATCGCTGGATTACTTGCAAAGCAACCACCCTGACCTGTTGGCCGAAAGTGTTTACCTGCAGAAAATGGCACGGCAATGGAAAGCACAAATCAATCCGGCAGAGCCGTCGACCATGAACAACCAGGTGAAAGCCGTGTATTACAAAATCCTGGAGAAGCAACGCCAGTGGCTGATCGCCCGGAACAACAGCGACGAACGGATAGACGAAGAAATCGTGCGGCACTTTCTGCATCAGCTCGACCTGGAAGAAGAAAAATTAAAAGCGGAATGATGGGGGTGAATAAAAAATTCGGCCAGTCGCCCGATGCAAGCAGGAAGGAGCAATATGCAGGCCTTCCCAATTACAAAGACGGGCAGTTTCAGAACCAGCTACCTACGCCGGCCCTGGCAGAAGGGCAATCCATGGGTCGCGTGCTGTTTGATTTCATCCGCAAGTATCCTTTTACGGAACCCAGGCACAGCCTGCCTTTCGTAAAAACAGACCTGAAGAACCTTCCCCGCGAAGCGAACCTGCTGGTCTGGTTTGGGCACAGCTCCTACTTTATGCAGCTCGACGGACGGCGTTACCTGGTGGACCCGGTTTTTAGCGGCAACGCCTCGCCGCTGCCCGGTTCGGTCAAGGCGTTTTCGGGCAGTAATCATTACCAGGCCGGCGACCTGCCGGAAATAGACCTGCTGCTGATCAGCCACGACCATTGGGATCACCTCGATTACGACAGCATCCGGCTGTTGAAAAGCAAGGTGAAAAACGTTGTCTGCGGGTTGGGCGTAGGCCAGCATTTTGAATACTGGGGCTGGGATAAGAAAAACCTGACGGAAAAGAACTGGTATGAAAGTATTGAGCCGGAACCCGGCGTCAAAATAACACTGATGCCCGCCCGGCATTTCTCCGGGAGGTTATTTCGCAGGAACATATCGCTGTGGACGTCATTCGTGCTTGAAAGCCGCACAAAAAAAATATTCCTGGGAGGCGACAGCGGTTACGGTCCGCATTTCGCCGAAATTGGCCGCCGTTTCGGCCCTTTCGACCTCGCCATTCTCGAATGCGGGCAATACAATGAAAAATGGCCTTATATCCATTCGCTCCCGCATGAACTGATTACGGAGGCAAAAGAGCTGAATGCCGCTCATTTGCTACCGGTACATCATTCAAAATTCAAGCTGGCGCAGCACCCCTGGTTTGAGCCCTTGCAACAGGTGAGCGCAGCGGCCGAAAAAGCCGGCATCCCGTTGATCACGCCGCAAATAGGCGAACCGGTAGATCTAAACCGGTTGGATACCGTGTATCCCCGCTGGTGGGAAACCGTTTAAACCATCCCCTTCAGCTTCTCCACCACTGTGTCAACTTCCTCTTTGGTATTGTGCTTGCTGAAGCTGAAACGCACCGCCACCTGGTTGGGGTTGTTGTTGATGGCGCGGATAACGTGCGAGCCCAGGTCTGCCCCGCTGGTGCAGGCGCTGCCACCCGAAGCGCAGATGCCGTTAATGTCGAGGTTGAAGAGAATCATTTCCGATTTTTCCGTTTTCGGAAAAGAAACATTCAGCACGGTGTACAGGCTGCGGCCGAACGTATCGCCATTGAACGCGATGCCGGGAATTTGTTCTTCCAATTGGGCTGCCATATACAGCTTCAGGTCGCGGATATGGGCGCTTTCTTCTTCATAAGCGGCGGTAGCCAGTTCCAGCGCTTTGGCGAAACCCACAATGCCATAGAGGTTTTCTGTACCCGCACGCATGTTTCTTTCCTGCGAGCCGCCCAGTATCATGGGTTGTATCTGTACGTTTTCATTGACGTATAAAATGCCAACTCCTTTCGGCCCGTGAAATTTATGACCCGCGCCGGTGATAAAATGAACGGGGGTATTACGCAGGTCGAAGGGGTAATGCCCCACGGTTTGCACGGTATCGGAATGAAAGATCGCGTTGTATTTTTTGCACAGCAGACCCACTGCATGAATGTCGAGCAAATTACCGATCTCGTTATTGGCATGCATCAGGGTCACCAGGCTGCGTTCCCTGCTGCCCGCCAGCAGCAGCTCCAGGTCGGCCAGGTCTATATGCCCGTCGGGCAGCAGTTTCACCCAGCTCAGGGTGGTTCGTCCCGAACGCTGGTAATATTCCACCGTATGGGTGGTCGCATGGTGCTCGATGGGCGAACTGATGATATGACGGCAGCCAAGGTTGCCGATGGCCGCACCGATGGCCGTATTGCTGCTTTCAGTACCGCCCGAGGTAAAGAATATCTCTGCCGGATGTGCATTCAGCAGCTTTGCCACCGATTTGCGCGCATTCTCTACAGCCAGCCGGCTTTCGCGGCCATAGGAATAAATAGACGAGGGGTTACCGAACTTTTCGGTCAGGTAAGGCATCATGGCAGCCAGCACCTCCGGGTCGAGCGAGGTGGTGGCTGCATTGTCGAAATAAATTCTGTTAGACATTACCGGTTGTTGGATCACATAAACTCCTTGATGTCCTGCATCAGGCGCAATGCGATGTTATTGGCGGTGGTTTCAAAATTACTCTCCGCATAAATACGGATGATCGGCTCGGTATTGGAAGTGCGCAGGTGCACCCAGTCGTTCTCGAATTCGATCTTCAGCCCGTCGTCGGTATTGATGGGATGCTTTTTATACTTGGCGACGATGCGGGCGAATATTTCTTTCACGTCGATCGACTTGTTCAGCTCAATCTTGTTCTTGGAAATAAAATAATCGGGATAGCGCGAACGGAATGCTTTCACGCCATTCTTGTGTTCTGCCAGTGCCGTCAGGAAAAGGCCGATGCCGATCAGCGCATCACGCCCGTAGTGAAAATCAGGAACGATGATGCCGCCATTGCCTTCGCCGCCGATCACCGCGTTGTTCTCTTTCATCTTCTTCACCACATTCACCTCTCCTACCGGTGAGGGAAAATAGTTCCCCCCCTTCGCCAGGGTGATCTCTTTCAGGGCCTTGGTCGACGACATATTGGAAACCGTATTACCCGGCCGTTGCGACAACACGTAATCGGCCACGGCCACCAGCGTATATTCTTCGCCAAACATGCTGCCGTCTTCGCATACAAAACAAAGCCGGTCAACATCGGGATCAACGGCAATGCCCAGTGAAGCGCCGGATTTTTTTACTTCCGTGCTCAACTCAACCAGGTTTTCGGGCAGGGGCTCGGGGTTATGCGCAAACCGGCCACTGACTTCACCGTTCAGCACCGTAACCTGCTCCACACCCAGGGCGGCGAGCAGCGCGGGAACGGCCAGCGCACCACTTGAATTCACGGCGTCTACCACCACTTTCAGGTTTTTGGCCCGGATGGCCGCGGCATTCACCAGCGGGTAATTCACCACCGCTTCGATGTGTTTCTCGAGATAATCGTGCCGCGTGGTTACCGTGCCCAGCCGGTCGACCGGTACGTAAGCGAATTTTTCGCTGGCAGCTATTTCCAGCACCTGCGCCCCGGCCTCGGCGGAAATAAATTCGCCCTCGTTGTTCAGCAGCTTCAGCGCATTCCATTCTTTGGGGTTATGGCTGGCGGTGATGATAATGCCGCCGTCGGCTTTTTCCCATACTACGGCCATTTCCACCGTGGGCGTCGTCGACAATCCAAGGTCAATCACTTCAAGTCCCAAGCCGACCAGCGACTGTATCACCAGTTGGTTCACCATCGGTCCCGAAATACGGCCATCCCTTCCAATCACCACTTTTGCCTGCTTATTGGTTGCAGCCAGCATGGTTCCATAAGCGGAGGCGAAACGTACTATATCGAGCGGTGTAAGGTTATCTCCGGTCTGACCGCCGATCGTACCACGTATTCCGGAAATGCTTTTAATTAATGCCACGCAGAAAGAAAGTTTTAATGGG
>JBDHYM010000122.1:0-9507 GCA_039811405.1 Flavihumibacter sp.
GGCTCGGTTTTCCAGACCATGAACAGCACGGTGACGATGAACCTGTCGACCATCTTCCACCTGAAAGGCATCAACTTCACCGTCAGCGCGGCCTGTGCCAGTGGTTCGCACGCCATCGGGCTGGGGTATCATTTTATCAAAAGCGGCCTGCAGGAAATGATTATCTGCGGCGGCGCCCAGGAACTGAACATATTCTCCATGGGCAATTTCGATGCGCTCTCGGCGTTTTCGGTTAGGGAGAATGAGCCCACCAGAGCCTCGAGGCCCTTTGATAAAAACCGCGACGGATTGATTCCCAGCGGCGGCGCCGCCACCGTGATCCTGGAAAGCCTCGACAGCGCCCTGGCGCGCGGGGCGACCATTCTTGCCGAAGTAGTGGGATATGGCTTTTCGTCGAACGGGGCGCATATTTCCAACCCGACGGTATCGGGACCGGTTCGCGCCCTGCAAATGGCCCTGAAAGATGCGGCCCTGGAACCCGGCGTGATAGCCTATATTAACGCCCACGCCACCTCCACCCTGGCCGGCGATGCCAGCGAAGCAAGGGCGATCGACACCGTTTTCGGACAGTCGCGGCCCTGGGTCAGCTCTACCAAAAGCATGACCGGACACGAATGTTGGATGGCAGGTGCGAGCGAAATCGTATATTCAGTGTTGATGATGCAGCACGGCTTCATCGCCCCGAATATAAATTTGGAAGAACCCGACGAAGACTCGGCCAAATTGAACATAGTGCGCGAAACCATCGATGCGGAATTCGACTGCTTTCTGTCCAATTCTTTTGGATTCGGCGGCACCAATTCTTCATTGATTATCCGAAAGTATCAACCCTAATTGACCATTATGGCAACAGAACTCATTGAAAAGATCAATCATTTCCTCGCGGAGGAGTTCGAAGTGGATGCGGCTGCTATAAAGCCTGAAGCCAGCATGAAGGAAACACTTGACCTTGACAGCCTCGATTATATCGACATGGTCGTAGTGGTGGAAAATAATTTTGGTTTCAAGGTGAAGCCGGAAGACTTTGCCGATATTGAAACCTTCCAGCATTTTTACGACTACGTGGCTGACCGCGTCAAGGCAAAAGAAGTGGCATAATGTCTTCGTGGGAAGGCCGGTCGAAAACAACTCCCCTCGGTTACCGGATTTTCGTTTGGGTGATGAAGGCCTTTGGCCTCCGCCCGGCGTACTTGCTGCTGTATGTAGTGGCGGGCTGGTATTGTCTTTTCGCACGTACCAGCAACCGGCACCTGCGGTATTATTTCCGTCGTAGGCTGGGCTTCGGTCGATGGAAAACCATTCGCAGCATATACAGCAACTACTATATTTTCGGACAGAGCCTCATCGACAAGGTGGCGCTGATGGCCGGCCTGGAAGTGCCCTTCAGCTACGATTTCGAAGGAGAGGAATATCTACGAAAGATGGTGACCGACGGCCGGGGTGGCCTGCTGATCAGCGCGCACATCGGGAACTGGGAAATCGCAGGCCACCTGCTCAAACGGCTGAACACCTCCATCAATGTGGTGATGTACGACGGGGAAGACGAGCAGATAAAGGCCTACCTGGAATCGGTGACCGGCGGCCGCAACATGAAGCTGATCCTTATCAAAAACGACCTGACCCATATCTATGCCATCAGCGAGGCACTGGCCAATAACGAGCTGGTATGTATGCATGCGGACCGCTTCGTGGCGGGCAGCAAGCTGTTAAAGGCGCCCTTTTTGGGTGAAGCCGCCGCTTTCCCCGCGGGCCCCTTTGTACTGGCGTCGCGGCTGAAAGTGCCGGTGTCTTTTGTGTTCGCTTTCAAGGAAAGCCCGAGCCATTACCATTTATTTGCCACCGCGCCACGGGATTATTCCCCGTTTGAGAAAAGCGGGAGAATAAATACCTTGCTGGCTGATTTTGTGCAGGAAATGGAAGCGAAGACCAGGCGCTATCCCCTGCAATGGTTCAACTACTACGATTTCTGGAAAAAATATGCAGATTGACCAGGAACATATCACCACACTGATACCGCAAAGGGCGCCCTTTGTAATGATCGATGCATTGGTATATCATGCCGAAGGCAGAACGGGTACCTGTTTCTCCGTAAGACCCGATAATATTTTTCTGCGCGGTGATAAGCTGGAAACGGCGGCGCTTATCGAGAACCTGGCCCAAACGGCAGCTGCTTCCGCCGGGTATGAAGCCCTGCTGCTGGGCGAAAAAGTGAAAATCGGCTTTATCGGCGCCATCAGCAGGCTGCAGGTGCATGGCGACGCGGTGCTGGGAGATCTGCTGGAAACAGAGATCAAGCAACTGCAGCAGGTATTGAACGTGACCATGGTATCGGGGTCGGTTCGATGCGCCGGGAAAGAACTGCTGAGCGGCGAGATGAAAATATTTTTACAACCACATAACTAACCATCAAAACCAAAGAGATGAAACAGTTTGCCACTTTGCTATTCACAGCTTGTTTGCTGTTCGCGGGCCGTTTTGCCCATGCACAAAAAGCGCTCGATCCCAATACGCCCCTGGTATATCTTGGTATTGATTTTACCGGATTGAAAGTGATCAATGACGCGGGGGCGACGACTGCAGACCTGAAAAGCAAATACTTCCCGGCGATCAACCAGCTAACGATCGCTGAAGCCAAAAAATACGACTGGCAGGGCGCCCTGGGTATGAGCAATTTCTCCAGCGACCTCGCGGTTGTAACTGCCCGGAATGAAAAAGTGGATGAGAGCAAACTGTTTTCTACCAATACAGCCGACGACGCCCACCTGAAAGAAGAAGACATCAAAAAATACGTATCGCAGTATAACTTGTCGGGCAAAAAAGGAACCGGCCTGGTGGTGTTCTACGAAACCTTTAATAAGAGCAGCGAAACAGGCAGTATGTGGGTGACCTTTATTGATCTCGATACAAAAAAAGTTTTACTGACAGAACGGATGAGCGGCAAAGGCGCCGGCTTCAGCTATCGCAACTATTGGGCCGCGCCGATCTATAAGGTGATACAGGAAATCAAGAAACACAAAGCGAAAGAGTGGCGCAACAAGATCTGATGCAATCATCGCTCAGCCATACCATCGAGCTGGCCGTGCGTTTCAATGAAGCCGACCCGCTTGGCATCGTATGGCACGGGCATTATGTACGGTATTTTGAAGACGGGCGTGAAGCCTTCGGACAGGCCTATGGCCTGAGCTACCTCGATATTTATCGCAACGGTTATTCGGTGCCGATTGTGAAAGTGCAATGCGATTACCTCAAATCTTTGCGGTATGGCGATGCAATGATCATAGAAACCACCTTTATTCCCAGCATCGCCGCCAAGCTGGTGTTTAATTACACGATATACAATGCTGCCACCCGCGAGCGGGTGGCAGCGGGTTCAACCCTGCAGGTGTTTATGGACCTGCAGAAGAATGAGCTGCAGCTCATAAACCCTCCTTTTTTTGAGGCCTGGAAAAAGAAATACGATTTTGATGTTTGAGGAGCCGGTATTTGTTGCTGCGTCGGCATTGATCACGCCGATGGGAAACGGCGCGGAAGCGGTGCTGGACGCAATTGCCGCCGGACGCTCGGCGGTGAAACAACAGTCGCTGCCCGGTCGCGAGGCAACCAGCGTGTGTGCCGCGCTTTTCGATGCAAACCAGCAACGCAGCCTGACAGCGCCGGGATGTAGCTTTTTCGATTCGCTGCTTTTGTCGGTGCTGGAGCAGCTACCGCCGGTCGATTTTTCCGACCCCGGCACTTTGCTTATAATAGCTTCGACCAAGGGCAATATCGGGCTGCTGACACCTGCCGCAACTGATGCGCAATCGCGCACCGCCCTGGTGGTATCGGCGGAAAATCTTGCCCGTGCTATCGGCTACCCGCGGCTGCCCGTAATTGTTTCCAATGCCTGCATTTCAGGTATGTCGGCCCTGCTTTATGCCAAAAGGATGATGCAGGGCGGCGACTGCCAAAGGGCGGTAGTAATAGCAGCCGATTGCATCTCTCCTTTTATTGTAGCCGGCTTCCAGTCGTTCCAGGCCCTGAGTACATCGGTATGTAAGCCATTCGACCGTTATCGCGCGGGACTTAACCTCGGCGAAGCCGCCGCCGCCCTGCTGCTTACCAAAACGCCGGCGGGCGTAAGACTTTCGGGCGGCGCTACCAGTAGTGATGCAAATCATATTTCCGGCCCCTCGCGCACCGGTAATGAAATGGCCAGGGCCATTGAATGGGCCTTGCAAAACGCGGGTATAAAAGCCACTGATATCGGTTTTGTATGCGCTCACGGCACAGCCACGCCCTATAACGATGAGATGGAATCGAAAGCCATCAGTACGGCTCATGTAAATCACGCGCCTGTTTTCAGCCTGAAACCTTATTTTGGGCATACCTTAGGCGCCGCCGGACTGCTGGAGTCGGTCATTTCCGTCGAAGCCATGCGTCGCAACTGGCTGATCGCCTCGGCTGGTTACAGCGAGCACGGGGTCAGCGGACCAGTGACCATCGCCACCCGAACAGGCGCCTATAAAAATATCGATCATATATTGAAGACCGGGTCGGGGTTCGGCGGCTGTAACGCGGCCCTGGTTTTCAGCAAGCACAAACAGAATAACGAAGCATGAATCATTTCTCGACAGATAAGCTCGATGCCCTTGAATCCCGCGACCTCGCCCAGCGAATTGCTTTCGGTCCCGTTATGTTCCAGGCGGCGCAGGCCATGCGCCGCAACGGATTATTGATGACCGTACGCCGCGCCGGTAAAGCCGGTATAACCGTTGCCGATGCCGCAGCGAAAACCGGCATTCCTGTATATGGCGCCCGTGTGCTGATGGAAGCCGGACTGGGCATGGGCGTATTCATTGTAGACGACGAAGAAAAATACCGCATCACAAAAACCGGCTATTACCTGCTGTTCGATGCGCTGACCATCGCCAATATCAATTTCATAGACGATATCTGCTACGCAGGACTCGCTCACCTGGAAGAAAGCATCGCCACCGGTAAGCCTGCCGGGCTAAAAACCCTGGGCAACTGGAATACCGTGTACGAGGGATTGAGCAGCCTGCCGCCGGAGAAACAGAAAAGCTGGTTTGCCTTCGACCATTATTATTCCGACGGCACTTTCCCCATTGTTATCAAAGACGTTTTTGCCCTCGGCATCCGTAAAATGATCGATATCGGCGGCAATACCGGCAAGTGGACCATGGCCTGCCTGAATTACGATCCGAATGTGGAGATCACCATGATGGACCTGCCTGGCCAGTTGCGGATGGCGGAAAAAAGAATGATAGAACACGGTTTTACCAGCCGCGTGCATTACCACCCCGTGAATATTCTCGACGAAAAAGAGGCTTTCCCCAAAGGGCATGATGCGGTTTGGATGAGCCAGTTTCTCGATTGCTTCTCGGAAGCCGAGATAACTTCGATTGTGCGTCGCTGTTATGACGCGCTCGATGAAAACGGCTACCTGCTGATCCTGGAGAATTTCTGGGACGTGCAGGAATTTGAAGTGGCCGCCATGACCATCCAGATGACCTCGCTGTATTTCACCGCCATCGCCAACGGCAACAGCCAGATGTACGATTCGCGGGTATTTATTAAAGCCGTGGAAGCGGGCGGCTTTTTTATCGAAAAGCAGATCGACCATATCGGCGAAGCGGGACATACACTCCTGGTTTGCCGTAAAAAACCATAATACGTTAGAGATATGTCAACCATTAAAACCGATGTGCTGGTCATAGGCGCCGGCCCCGCGGGAACGATTGCCGCCTCCATCATCAAAAAAGCCGGGTACAAGGTAACCATCGCCGAGAAGCAGAAATTCCCCCGTTTCGTTATCGGCGAAAGCCTGCTGCCCCGTTGTATGGAAGCCCTGGAAGAAGCAGGTTTTTTAGAAGCGGTGAAAGCGCAGCATTTCCAGGACAAATGCGGCGCCAAGTTTGTGAAAGACGGCGTGATCTGCGACTATTATTTTGATGACCAGTTCACCAAGGGGTGGACATGGACCTGGCAGGTGCAGCGCGCCACCTTCGACAAAACCCTGGCTGATTGTTGTGAAAAAATGGACATCCCCATCTTGTATGAAACAACGGTAACGAACATACGCTTTTCAGGATCGGATTCGGTGACAACGGTAGTGGATAAAGACGGCCGCGAATCAACCATCGAAGCCCGGTTTATTGTGGATGGCAGCGGGTACGGACGGGTGATCCCGCGGTTGTTTAACCTCGATCGTCCCTCGAGCCTGCCTGTGCGGAGAGCGCTTCTCTGCCACATGCGCGATGAACGCCGGCAGGAAGCCCATGAGCCCGACCGCATCACCATCGTTACCCATAAGCCCGGTGTCTGGATATGGATCATACCTTTCTCCACCGGCACCACCTCGGTGGGGTTTGTAGGGCCTAAAGAGTTTTTTGCTGAATACAGCGGTACCGATGAAGAAGTATTCAACCAGCTCATCGCTGATGAGCCGTATATAAAAACGCGCTTCACGGACGCCGAAAAAATGTTCGAAGTGCGGAGGCTGGAAGCCTGGTCATCGACCACCGACAAGTTTTATGGCGACGGATTTGTACTGACCGGCAACGTAACCGAATTTCTCGACCCCGTATTTTCATCGGGCGTGACCCTGGCCTCGGTATCGAGCCAGTTGGCTTCTCACCTGGTGATACGCAAGCTGAAGGGCGAAGAGATAGACTGGGAAAAGGAATATACCGAAATTATGATGCAGGGGGTGGAAACTTTCCGCACCTACGTGAACGCCTGGTACGACGGTACGCTCGATAAGATATTCTTTGCTAAAAAGCAGCAGCCCGATATCAAAGCCAAAATCTGTTCGGTGCTGGCGGGCTATGTGTGGGACAAAGAGAATCCTTTTGTGAAGCGGCCCGCCTATGAAGTGTATAAGCTGGCCCGGATACTCGATATGAAAAAGATGCTGGGAGAAGATTGATTTGAAGCCGTTACAGATTATAGGAACTTGTCGCATCCGCCCCGGCCGCGTTCGCCTGGGTCGGGAAGAAATGGTGGTGGGAGCGAGGCTTCCGGTTTCCGGCTTCCTCCAGGTCCTCTATCAGCAGGCCTCGCCCGTCTATCCCAAATGGTACAAGATGGACAAGCTGTCGCAACTAGGTCTGCTGGCGGCCGAATTATTGTTGCGGTCTGTTGATCTGGGCGCCACCGATCCCTTCGGGAAGGCCATTGTTTTGCAGAGCGCCCACGGCTGCCTCGACACCGACCTGCGTTTTGTGGCGCAATTAGATGATATTCCAAGTCCCGCGACCTTTGTTTACACCCTGCCCAATATTGTGATCGGCGAAATCAGCATTAAATTTGACTGCAAAGGCGAACAGGCCATGCTGCTTTGCGAAAAACCCGATGCTGGCATGCTGGAAGCCTATGTACATTCGCTGTTTGCCGAAGGCCACACGAGTTTTTGCCTCTGCGGATGGCTCGACGCTTTTGGCGAGTCGCTGTCGGCCACTATGTTTGCAGTGACCGCCGGCGAAGAGGGGGAAACCTTTAATAAAGAAAACATTCAACAATATTTTGACCATGAACAGGGATGAGCTGATAGAACAACTGAAGGGACAGATCATTGAACAACTGAACCTGCAGGCGGTTACGCCGGCCGATATTAAAACCGACGATCCTTTATTCGGCGAAGGCCTGGGGCTGGATTCTATCGATGCCCTTGAACTGATCGTGCTGTTGCAACAGCATTATAAGATCAAGCTGGCAAACGCAGAAGAAGGCCCGAAAGTATTCAGAAGCGTGGGCACCATGGCCGATTATATCCTCGCTCATGGACAATAATGTGCATATTGCCGGAACCGGTGTGATCTCTGCCATTGGAATGAACCTGGTGGAGAACCTGTCGTCGTTGGCGGCGGGTCGCACGGGTATCGGCGCTATTCGCCGCCTGCCGACCGTTCACCAGGCCGATTTCCCCTCGGGAGAGGTCGGGCTGAGCAACGTGGAATTGCAGGAGAAATGCGGGTGGCACTCCTATCCGAAAAACAGCATCAGCCGCACGGCCATGCTCGGTTACCTGGCCGCGAAAGAGGCCGTGGATGCAGCGGGACTTAACCTGTCGAACATGGGTGAGGATAGGGTACGTTGCGGTTTTATATCGGCGACTTCAGTGGGTGGTATGGATTTGACGGAAGATTTTTTTCCGGCGTTTATGCAAAACCCCGCTACCGGCGGATCCTTGCGCCGAGTAAGACAACATGAGTGCGGCGCTGTTACCAATCATATCGCAAAGGCACTCCAACCCGGAAGTTGGACCTATACCAGCACTATTAGTACGGCCTGCTCTTCGGCGGCCAATGCCATTATGCTCGGCGCCCGGATGATCAAAGCCGGTATGTTGGATGTGGTGTTGGCAGGCGGCACCGATGCCCTGTCGCGCTTCACCCTCAATGGATTCAACACGCTGATGATACTGGACCATGAACCATGTCAGCCCTTTGACCGGCAGCGCCGCGGACTCAATCTCGGCGAAGGCGCGGGCTACCTGTTGCTGGTAAGTGATACCGTAAAAGAGCGGTACGGATTAAGCGCCAAAGTGCGGCTGACCGGTTATGCCAATGCGAACGACGCCCACCACCAGACGGCCTCTTCGCCCGATGGGGCCGGCTCTTTTCTTGCGATGAAAGACGCGCTGGCGATAAGCGGATTGCAGCCGGCCGACATCCAGTACATCAACCTGCATGGTACCGGCACCCAGAACAACGATGCTTCCGAAAGCACCGCCATCCGCCGGCTGTTTACGGAGGGCCTGCCCCGGTTGAGTACTACCAAGGGGTTTACCGGCCATACCCTGGCAGCTTGCGGCGGCATAGAAGCGGCCTATTCGGTGGCGAGCCTGGAACGGCAATGCCTGTACCCCGGACTGCGCATAACCCAGCCCGTTATAGAAGAGCCGGGTGTGATGGTGAGCAGTTTTGAAGAAGGCGTTTCGCTCAAAAATATATTGTCGAATTCATTTGGATTCGGCGGCAATTGTTCCTCATTAATTTTTTCGGTAAGCTGATGTATATACAGGCGGCATCTTGCATATCGGCCCAGGCCAGTTTCAACAAGGGCGCTTTGACACTGAAAAACATCAGTGCGTCGAAAGAGCGCCTGCCCCTGGTGGAACCCGACTACACGAAGCTGGTTGACCCCAAGCTGATCCGCCGCATGAGCCGGATCATCCGGATGGGGGTGGCTACCGCTATGGCAGCATTGCAGGATGCGGAGCTGACCATGCCCGACGCCATTCTGATGGGCACCGCGTATGGCTGTTTGGATGATACCGGCTCATTTCTGAAAAAAATGGTCGAGAACCAGGAGGAGATGCTCACGCCGACGGCCTTTATTCAATCGACCCATAACACGGTGGCTGCACAGATCGCCCTGCTGTTGAAATGCCATGCGTATAACAATACCTATGTGCAGCGCAACCTCTCTTTTCAATCGGCCCTGCTCGATGCGCTGCTGCTGTTACAGGAAAGTCCCGCCCGGCGGGTGCTGGCAGGCGCGGCC
>JBDHYM010000123.1:0-9467 GCA_039811405.1 Flavihumibacter sp.
GAACAGGTCGGAAGGGCGCGACATATTGCCGTTGGCGTCTATCACGGTTACACGCGGTATATCGCTGCCGGTATTGGCGGGCGACCATGCGTTCAGCAGGTCGGTCGATTTATTGAAGATGGTATTCTGGTACATCAGGCGTTTGGCGCCGTTGTACATGGAATTGCCGAGGGTTCCCTGGAAGAAAATATTCAGGTCGAAATTGCGGTAGGTAAAATTACTGGTCAGGCCGTATTCCATCCGCGGCAAACCACTACCCATAAAGGTCCTGTCGCCATCGTTCAGCTCTCCGTCGCCGTTCACATCTACATAACGAATGTCTCCCAGTTTCGCATTCGGCTGCAATACCTGCGCATCGTCCAGCTCTTTCTGGGTTTTGATCACACCGGCGGTTTTGTACAGGTAGAAGCGACCGATCTCCCCACCCACTTCGGTGCGGGTGGTGGGATAGTTATTATAGTCCATATATCCATCGGTAAAGGCTTCGTCGGCAAAACCGAGCTTCAGTATCTTGTTGCGGCTGGCAGATACATTCGCGGTGATATCGAAGCGGAGCGCTCCCGTGGTTTTGCGATAGGTCAGCGCAACATCCACCCCCTGGTTCTGCATTTCGCCGCCATTGCGAAAGGGGTCCTGCAAAAGACCGGAACTGGGCGGCAGGGGAATTTTTACCAGCATATCGGAGGTGCGGGTACGGAAATAATCGAGGATCAGGAGGAATTTTTCATTCAATAACGAGAGGTCGATACCGGCATTGAACGTGGCCGATTGTTCCCATTTGATTTCGGGACTGGTGGCGCTGGTTATGATCGCACCGATAGCAACGGCTTGGCGCAGACCAGCACCAAAAGGATAGTTCAGCGTGGGGCCGCCGGAAGTAACTGTGGGCGGCAGGTATTGATAATCGGGAATGCTCTGGTTACCCAATATACCGTAGCTCGCACGCAGCTTAAGGTCACTGATGGCGTCGATATTGTTCTTGATGAATTTCTCTTCGCTCAACCGCCAGGCGCCCGATACAGAATAAAAAGTACCGTATTTATTGATATCGGAAAAACGGGAAGAGCCGTCGCTGCGCACACTGCCGCCCAGCAGGTATCTGCCGTCGTACGAATAGTTGACGCGGGCAAAAAATGAACGCAGGGAGCTTTCCAGCATAGTACCGCCGGATGAACGGTCGCCAATGCCGGCGCTGAGCGCGAACAGGTCATTCGAGGGCAGGTTATTATTGCTGCCCGACAGGCTGCGGTAAATTTCATGCTCCTGCGAATAACCGGCAACGGCATTCACACTATGCACCTGGTTGATCAGCTTATTGAATGTGAAAACGGCGTTCAGTACATCGCGAAAACGGCGGTCGCGGTCTTCAAATAACTGCGCATGGGGATTCTGCACCTTGTTCCCCATGTAGTAAGTGGGGATATGCGTGTAAGAATAGCCATCGCTGGAATTGAAGCCATACTGCAGGCGGAAACTCAGCGGGGTCAGTATCTGGTATTCACCAAAAATATTACCAATGAAATAATTGGGTTCATCGCGGCTTGTTACCAGGGTCTGGTAACCGACGGGGTTAACAGCGTCGGTCATCTGCGCACTGGTTCTGCCGCCGAAGCCACCGTCGTTTTCGGGATCGTAGAGTTTATGGTGCGGCACGCGGTTGAGCACTTCGTAAATCAGGGGATAACCTGCGTTCTGGTTGTTGCTGGTGCTTTCGTTCGAGCCTTGCAGCAGCCGGCGCCGGCTCTTCGAAAACGTAAATGATTCGCCGAATTTGAATTTTCCTTTGGTGAGATCTGAGTTCACCTGCAGGTTATAACGCTCGAAATTGGTGTTGATGGCAATACCTTCCTGTGCATAGCGGCCGAACGATACGTTCATCCGCATGTCTTTGGTGCCACCCGATACGGAAACATCGAGCTTGTTCTCGGGCGCCGACCGGAAGAAAGCCGATTGCCAGTCGGTATCGGGATAACGCTGGGTTTGACCATTGCCATCAACATAGGTGTCGGAGGTCACGAAATCGAGTGGTGCTGTGCCGTCGTTTTCCGCCACCTGTTTCATGATGCTGTTGTATTGCACCCGGTTGGCAAGCGGCATTTTTTTAGCGAGGCTGCTGACGCCATAGTAACTGTTGATGCCAATCAATATCTTACCGACGCGACCGCGTTTGGTAGTAACCATGATCACACCGTTGGAAGCGCGCGATCCGTAGATGGTGGCGGCAGAGGCATCTTTCAGCACATCGATCGCCTGGATGTCGGCGGGGTTGATGGCATTGATATCTCCCGGAATGCCATCGATTACATACAACGGCTGGTTATTGGTAATAGTCGACAGGCCCCGTACCAGCACCACCGGCGGCGCACCGGGATCACCCGAGCCGGGCGCTGAGTTAACACCCGCTACCTGACCCTGCAGCAGGCCGGCCACATTGGCGCCGGTCAGCTTTTCCATATTTTTCGTGTTGGCCGACGATACCGCGCCAATCACATCTTTTTTACGCTGGGTACCGTAACCCACCACTACCACCTGCTCCATCTGGCGACTGTTCGGCGCCAGCACCAGGCTCAACTGATCACGGCCGCGCAGCGGCTCTACCAGCGGGTCATAACCTACCAGCGATATTTCCAGGATAGCATCGCCGGCCAGGTTACGCAGGGTGAAATTTCCCTGGTCGTCGGTTGTTACGCCATAACTGCTGTTGCGCACCCGCACCGAAGCGCCGATCAGCGGATCGCCGTTGGCGGCGCGTACGGAACCGGTTACGGTCGCCTGCTGCTGCTCAGGCTTCGCGGGAGTATTACCGGCCGGCTTCACCAGCACGATGTCTTTGTCAAGCCTGAACTCAAGATTGGCCTGCTGGCCGACCAGTTGCAGCAGGTCAGCCAGGGTTCTTTCTTTTTTGTCGATGTTCACCCGGCGTGAGTGATCCAGGTCGTCGTTGTTGTAAGAGAACTTCACCCTGGTCTTATCGCTTATGCGATCAAAAACGGTCAGGATATCGGCGTCATTGAAGCCGAGACTCAGCTTTTGTGTACGGTGACTGTTGTCGGGCTGGTTGTCCTGCGCGTGTACCTGCCTGTATTGCAGCAGGCAAAGGGCCAGTACCGGCAGCGCCAGAAGCCGGCGCCAATGGATAGATAGTTTCATTTTCATCATTATGCAGCGTTAAAAATTTTGGTTATTTAGCAAGGATCGTGATCTGCTGGCGATCCTGGTTGATGCGTATATTATTTACATAAGCAATGGCCTTGAGTACATCGGACAGTGATCGGTTCACGAATTCACCATAAAAGTGAATCGGCTTGGCCGGCTGCACCAGCAGGTTCACTTTCATTCCATACCAGTATTGCAGCTTATCGGCTATTTCCGGCAGCGACGCGTCTTTAAATAAAAGCCGTCCCTCACGCCAGAGCTGTTCATCTTCGGGATTGAACGTTCCCCTTTGCACCGAACGATCGGTCTTGTTCACCATCAGCCAGTCGCCGGGCGCCAGCATATACGGCGCCTGCCGGGTAAGCCGGTCGTGCAGGCTGACCTTGCCTTCCATCAATGCCACCCTGATGGCGGGCTCGAAATCGTATGCCCTGACCTTAAAAATGGTGCCCAGGGCCTGCACCGCCAGTTGGTGGTTGTTGACGATAAATGGTTTCGCAGGGTCTTTTGCCACTTCGAAAAATGCTTCGCCTTTGATCTCAAGAGGTCTCTCCTGCCGGTTATAGCTGGATGGTATGCGCAGGGAACTGTTCGAGTTGAGTATCACGGCAGAGCCGTCGGCCAGTTCGATCTGCCGCCGCTCGCCGTCACCGGTACTATATGATTCATACGCCAGCACACCGTTTTCCATGGCCGGAGCCGTCCATTTATGCCAGTAAAAACCGGCGGCTACCAGCAGGAAAGCGGCTGCTATTCCCGCCGCCCATCGCAGAAAAACGAGGCGGCCCGTGGACTGCTTTTGCACCGCCGGGGCATCGGCAGTGCCCGCTTTCAGGGCAGCGATGGCAGCCCTGAGTTCGGCAAAAGCAACCTCTTTTTCTATGGCGCTGGGCCTGATGCCCAGCAAAAACAGCCACCGGCGGGCGGCTTCCGCATTCGCCGCCTGCGCGGGGTTTTCCTGCAGCCAGGATGTCCAGTCGTGCTCCGCTTCCTGGCTGAGGCCAAGGCAGTACTGTACAAACGACTCATCGAGCAGCATGTCTTCAACGCTATAATCGTGTCGGTTCAACATGGGTTATTTATAAAGAGTGAATGGTAATATTGTTTTTACCAAAGACCGGCGACTTTTTTTCTCATGATGACTTCAGCAGCAGGCAGGCCAGCAACCAGGTGATATCGCCCAACTGAAGCCGCAGCCGGTTCAGGGCGCTGTGAATGGTATTGTAGACAGTTCGAACGGAAGTATTTGATTGCTCAGCGATCTCTTCGTAATCGAGCTCCTCGAAGAAACGCAGGCGGATGAAATCCCGCTGGCGCGGGGTCAGCGCTTCGAGCGCTTTGCGAACAAGCGCCTTGCGATGGTCGTCGGGTTCGTGGCCCACCACGGCCTCTTCGTAATAGGATTCGGCCAGGTGCTGCGGCCAGTCGCCGGGCAGCGTTACCGCCTTGTTGGTTTCGGCGCGAAGGGTATGGAAAAGCTGGCGTTTGAAGCACACGAAAAGATAGCCGGGCACATTGTCGACTTCCGGAAGTTGCGCCCGGCGCACCCAGCAATCGACAAAAACAGCATTGATCGCCGATTTTACCAGTGAGGGGTCTTGCGTGGAAAGGAGTCCGAAGCGGTAGAGCCGGTCGAATTCGGCATGGTAAAGCCAATAGAGGCTCTGTTCGTCGTTTTGCTTACGAAATCGGAGCCAATGGTGCAGGTAAGAAGCAGTGTTTCGGTTGTTCAAGAAAAACTTTTAACCCGGGGGTTAAAAGTAACAGAAATTCATGGGAGTGCGGGGGATTGTGCCGGGCTTTAGTACAGGAACCGGTACGAACCAGTATGTTTCCCGGGGTATTCCATTTCCACTTTTGTCAACCGGTTTAACCCGTCGTAGCTGTATTTTATATTATAGGTAATGCCGCCCGGTGTTTCCGAAAGGCCGGGTGAAACCTGCAGGCTGGTGGGATGATATGGATCAGTGGCTGATACAGTAACCATGTCGTCTTCATATATCAGGGTAAACGGATAAAATACTCTCAGCGGCTGGAGGTAGTAATCGGGGCCGAGGAAGACGCGCATCAGGCTGTCGGCGGCACGATCAGGCAGTCCGGATGTGTAACCAAGGTTGATCGCGGCGTCAAACCCGTTGTGTTGCATCGACATCATTTTTTTTCCATTGTACGTGTAATTGGTCGTATGCTGTTCCTGGTTGTATTCGGTTTTTACCAGTATGCTGTCGTTATTGTAGTAAAAGCTTACATCGGCGCTTTGCCAGGCGGATCCCGGCCGGGTCAGGTTCAGCCTGGTTTGTCCGTTGACGTTTTCGTACTGAAAGTACGCCGTATCATTCTGTGTGGGATAGCGGTCGAGATTGGTAATGTATTTAAGGCGGTTGTCTGACTGGCGGGAAAGGATGCTGGTTTCTGTAGTGCCGTCTTCAGCGATTTCGTCGTATCTGACCAGGTATCCGTCTTTGTTATAGGTATATTCGGCCAGCAGTGTGCGGTAGGTGTTGGTACCGGTGCTGCTGGTATCTTCTGCAAAACAACGGATAACGTGATGAACGGTATCGTATTGGAAGGAAGCCCCTGTTGCATAATTTTCTTCTTCGCCGTTTATGTATTGTTCCTGGTAGATGACCTTTCTGGGAAGCCGGTTCAGCAATTGCTCTTCAACAGGAGGTTTGGGGCTGTCTGTTTTGTTACAGGCGACAACAGATAAGGCGAGGACAGCAGCGGTAAAAAGTCTCTTTTTTTTAAACACAGGCGTGGGTTTCGGCTAGAACGAAGAAGGGGGGGATTTTATTATGCCGGCTTTATGCCGCCGCCCAGGCTCGAAGCATAAGCCGCTTCCACGCAGGCCATTGTATGAATACCGTCTTCCACCGTATTATCCGGAAGATAACCGGCATTGTCGGCTGCTTTCAGCATTTCGCGCATCGAACCGATAAATGCGTGCGGGAACCAGGCGCCTTCCACCGGCCTGCATTGCCATTGCGGACTACCTCCTTCTTCCAGGATGATATAGTCAAACGTATCGACGCCGCCTGCGGGATAGTTCAGCAATGCGCCCAACTGGATTTTGATAACACCGCGGGTGCCTTCAAACCGGATGTACGACTGTTGCTGCTCCACGCCGAACCGGTTGCAATGATTGGTAAGGATATTGGCCCTTACACTGTCGCCATAGTCCAGTATAATGCTGCTTCTTACAGATGCCAGCGCCGCCATCTGCGGATGTTTCACTGTTTTTGCATATACACCCGACGGGTTACCCAGGAAAGACCGCACCAGGTCGATGTAGTGAATACTGTGATAGAGTATTTCCACACGCGGCGCCGCAAAGAGGAAATCCCATAAATGCCAGGGAGTGTACACATTAACATTCACTTCCATATCGCAGACATCGCCGATACTGCCCGCTGCTATCATTTCCCTCGCCATGGCCACGCAGGGAGCATAGCGCAACTGGAAGTTGACGCCGGCGGTGATCTTTCTGGCGCGTACCAGCCGCAGGATTTCCTGCGCCTGGTCAAGGTTTTCCCCCATCGGCTTTTGCATCAGCACAGTGCTGCCGCCGGGCAATTGTTCGAGCACCGGCAGCAGCCTATCCGCCGGAACGGCGATATCGAATACTGTACGAGGCGTGCTGATCTCCGTAGCCTGCTGCAGGTTTTTATACACCAGCGGAATGGAGAATCGTTGCGCGGTCAATTGCGCCTTTTTTTCATCCAGGTCAAAGATCCCGGCTACGTCAAACCCTGCCAAACGGTAGGCTGGCAAATGCGCATCGTTCACGATACCACCGGCGCCGATCAATACAATGCTCATGCAGCTCCGTTTTTACCGTACACGGTTTCACCCAATGAATTGCCATAGGTGAGCAGCAATACCGCAGCGATCAGCACCGCCAGCGCCAGGGCCAGCGTCGTTTTGGTGCCGGCACTGCTGCGCGCCCACTCTTTCATAACAAGCCCTACCATTGCGCTGAACAACACCAGCAGGATCATGTGTATGGCCCAACTGCTGAATTTATACGCCCCCATCCGGGTATGGCCAAGGCCATAAAAGAAAAATTGTGCATACCACATAAGGCCTGTTGCAAAAGCGAGTACAAAATGAAGCGCCAGCGATCCGTCGTTCGCTGCAGGCAACTTCACATATTCTCCTATTGTTTTGTGCTTGCTGTGCAAATACAGGCAATAGATGGCGGTTGAAAGAAAAGCGCCGCCATTGGAAAAGATATAAATGACATTCCCCTGGAAATTGCCCGCGCCGTATTTAGCGGCCACGTCGGCGATGGGCTGGCCCTGGTCGAGCGAGAAACCATACAACGCCGACAGAACGCCGGCAAGCAAACAAAGCGGTAGTCCTTTTGCGATGGAAAAGCTGCCGGCGTCTTTTTCCTTCTCTATGTCTTTTTCTTTCATTCGTCCCGCGATGCCGCAGAGCGCAATGCCCAGGGCGCCGATCAGCACACCTGTTACCACCCATCCCGCACCGGTTTTATCGAGTATGGCGGCAAGCTGGCCGTGTACCAGGGGTGGCAGTAAAGTACCCAATACGCAGGAAATACCCACGGCGATGGCGTAGGTCAACGAAAAACCCACATATAAAATAGCGAGGCCAAACGCTGTTCCGCCAATTCCGTATAATGCACCCAACGCAAAGGATCTTATCATCGCCGAAGCCGGGGCTTCGGCCAGCACGTTGTCCAGGTGCGGAATGGTTGCCAGCGCGCCCAGCACCGGCAATAACAGCCAGCAAACAAGGGCCTGGGCCAGCCAGAAGGTTTGCCACGACCAGCCTGTGGCCTTCTTCTGCGGCGTATAGCAAACAGATGCGCTGGAAGCGCCCATCGCGTGAAATAAAATACCGGTCAGTACACTCATTGCTGCGCTTGTTTGATTATGACTTGCGGTTCCGTTTCCAGTTGGTAGAATGCCTGCGCATTTTGCCAGAAGACCTTGTGTTGTTCTGCTTCCGGCAACGCCGCTTCCAGCACTTCCCTGTAGATGCTCCAGGTGCGTTCATAAGCGCCGGCCAGTAAAGATACCGGCCAGTCGCCGCCACAAAAGCAACGATCCGTTCCAAAGGTTTCCAGGGTGTAGGTTACATACGGTTGTATGTCTGCCGGGGTCCAGCTTTCGCCCCGGCCGGTGGTGGTACCCAGCCCCGAGATCTTTGCAAATACATTGGCATGCGATGCTGCTTCTTTCATCAGCGTGCCCCAGTTGCCGAACCGTTGCCGGGAAGACACCGGCGGCTGGTTCAGGTGATCCAGCACGATCTTCAGGCCAGGTATTTTTTCCGCCACCCTGATAGCGGCAAGCAGGTGCCGGTCGTTGATGCCTACCACGTCGTAGCTGTATTTATAACCAGCCAATATTTCCAGGCTCTCCAGTACCGGTTCCTGTAGCAACCAATCAGGATCTGCTTCGTTGTGGATGAGATGCCGGCAGCCTTTGAAGTAAGTGTTCTTCAGGTACGATTCCGTGAGTGTTTTTTCGGTAGCGGCCGGATCCGTCAGCGGCAGCCAGCCGACCACGCCTTTTATCCAGTCCGCATGGGCAGCCGCCTCCAGCATCAATACCGTGTCGTCCCGGTTATTGGCCGCCTGCACCAGCACACCGCCGGCAATGCCTGCCCGTTGCCGCGCCGTTGCCAGCTCTTCTATTTCATAGCTGCGGTTCAGCAGGCTGTTGTCTCCTTCGAGCCAGGCATACCTGGCCTTTTCCAGGTTCCAGATATGAATATGCGTATCGATAACAGGTACCGGCATGGAAGGCTCGTTTAGTCGTTTAGCTGGTTTACCCGTCGGGTGGCACCCGACGGGTAAACCAGTTCAAATTCTTTTTCTATGGCGCTGTTGTGTTCTCCCAGCTTCGGCGATCCTTTGGCGGATGTCAACACCTGTCCGTCTACTTTTATGGGGCATCGCGTGGTGCGCATCCATTCGTCACCCACCCGGATATCCTGTTCCATATCCAGCACTCTATATCCCTCCTGCTCCACCAGCCGGTCGTAGTCAAGCACTTCGGCACACCAGATATCTGCCGGCTCCAACACCGCCAACCAGTCGCCGGTTGTTCTGCCGGCCAAATGCGTTTTCAGGATCGTTTTAATGGCATCCCTTTCCTGGTACCAGGAAGCGGGATCCGTAAAATCGAGCAGGGCCGTGCAGCCAAGCAATTGTCCCAGTACCGGTATTTCACCCATGGCGAGGGCCAGGTAACCATCTTTGGTACGATAGATACCATAGGGCGCCGACAAATAAGCGTGCCCGTTATTGACCTCGCTTCGCCGGGGCAGCTTGTTTCCGT
>JBDHYM010000124.1:0-9373 GCA_039811405.1 Flavihumibacter sp.
TCGGCGCCAACATTCGCACCATTGCTGGAGCAGCCGTTTTTGGGCTTGCTCAGTGAGCAGGAGCTAAGTGACAGCACTGCCAGGGCCAGAAATAATACAAAACCTGTACGACAAGTTCTCATACGGATATTTACCCTTAATAACGGTTTGCCGGTCTGAATATTATCCGGGCGAACCGGTATTCTGGTCTTTAAACCAGCCTGAATAAAAGATGTAATTGTTGGCGATACGCTGTATTTCATTTTGTATCAGCTCATTAGATATGTCTTTTACTTTTCTGGCGGGCACACCGGCATAGATGCTCGCCGGCTCGCAAACGGTGCCCTCCAGCACTACGGCGCCCGCGGCAATAATGGTATTGCTGTGAACTACGGCGTTGTCCATGATAATAGCGCCCATGCCCACCAGTACGTTGTCGTGCAGGGTACAGCCGTGCACGCAGGCCAGGTGCCCGATCGATACCTGGTTGCCGATAATGGTTTTGGTTTTTTGGTAAGTGGCATGGATCACCGCATTGTCCTGCACATTCACTTTGTTACCCATGCGAATGCTGTTGACGTCGCCCCTGACGACCGCATTGAACCAGAAGCTGCATTGTTCGCCCGTTACCACATCACCTACGATGGTGGCGTTGGGGGCGATAAAATTGTCGGGGCCGAATTGCGGGGAAACGCCTTTTACTGGTAAGATCAGTGCCATAGGTCAAATATCAGCATCTTTGCTGAATGAGCGCAGTGATCAACCAACGGCAGCTATTTCTCCGGCATGTGGCGCAGACGTCTGACGCGCCCTTGGCTTTGGAAATTGTCAAAGCCAAAGGCATGGAAATGACAGATGTCAATGGTAAGAAGTACCTCGATCTGATTGCCGGTATCAGTGTCTGCAACCTGGGGCATTGCCACCCGAAGGTGGTGAAAGCCATCCGCCGCCAGGCGGCATTATACCAACACCTGATGGTTTATGGCGAGCTGGTGCAGTCGCCCCAGGTGGAATATGCCCGGCTGCTCACGAGCCGGCTGCCTGCTTCGCTGAACTGCGTGTATTTTACCAACAGCGGTGCAGAGGCAACCGAAGCGGCCATGAAGCTGGCCAAGCGCGCTACCGGCCGAACCCAGGTCATTGCTTTCAACCAATCGTATCACGGGTCTACGCAGGGCGCGCTCAGCCTTATAGGTGATGAGTACTGGCGCAATGCGTTCCGCCCGCTGCTGCCAGGTGTGATCCATGCCGATTACAACGATTTCAGTATGCTGGAGCAGATCGGCCGGCATACCGCCTGTGTATTTATGGAAACGGTACAGGCAGAACGTGGCGTTGTGGCGCCGCAGAAGAAATGGCTAACGGCCTTGCGCAAACGCTGTAAGGAGCAGGGTGCGCTGCTGGTGTTCGACGAGATACAGGCGGGGTTTGGCAGAACCGGCAGCCTCTGGGGGTTTGAGCAGTATAAGGTGGTGCCCGATATGGTACTGATGGGCAAAGCGCTGGGCGGCGGTCAGCCCCTGGGCGCCGTGGTAGCGAACCGGAACCTGCTGCATTTGTTTGCCGGAAACCCGGTACTGGGGCATATCACCACTTTTGGCGGGCACCCCCTGTCTTGCGCGGCGGGTCTGGCCGCCTTTAAGGTATTGCTGAAAGAGAAGTATCACCTGCAAGTGAAGGAAAAGGAAAAGTTGTTCCGGCGCCTGCTGCAGCACGATGCGATCAAAGAGGTGAGGAGCCACGGTCTGCTGATAGCGGTGGAGTTTGCCGATTTTGACACCAATAAGCGGGTTATCGACGCCTGTATAGAGCGGGGTGTATTTGTGGACTGGTTCCTGTTTGCGCCGCAATGCCTGCGTATAGCGCCGCCGCTGATCATTAGCAGAAGCGAGATACGGAAAGCGGTGAAACTGGTTTTGTCGGCCGTCGATGCGGCTACAGCGCTGTAAAGACAAGGGCGGCGATGACGGCACCCAGCAATGGTCCCGCAACGGGCACCCAGGCATAGCTCCAATCGCTCGATCCTTTACCGGCGATCGGCAGGGTGGCATGGGCGAGCCGCGGACCAAAATCGCGGGCGGGGTTAATGGCATAACCGGTTGGCCCGCCGAGCGAAAGGCCCACACCCAGCACCAGCAGGGCAACCGGTAAGGCGTCAAGCGCGCCGAGGCTGCCGGAGGGCGCTATGATCAACAGCACCCCCAACAGGAACAGGGCGGTGGCGATGGTTTCTGTCAGCAGGTTGAAGAAGGGCGCGCGTATGGCCGGCGCCGTGCAGAATACGGCGCGCGTGGCTGCCACGTCGTTGTTGCTGGAAAAATGTTTGAAGTAAACCAGCCATACCAGCAGGGAGCCGGCATACGCGCCGGCGACCTGCGCCAGCACATAACCCGGTACGAGCGACCACGAGAATTTTCCTACGAGCGCCAGGCATACGGAAACGGCGGGGTTAAGGTGCGCCCCGCTTGACGTGGCAACTGCGAATACGCCTACGAATACAGCGATGGCCCAGCCGAAGCTGATCACGATCCATCCGCTGTTATTGCCTTTCGATTTTTCGAGCAGCACATTGGCCACCACGCCGTTGCCGAAGCTGATCAGCAGGGTGGTTCCCAGAAATTCGGCGAGATAGGGATTCATCATGGTAACAAGTTTAATCGTTCATGCGTTTTTGATAATGGGCTACCTGGTATTGCCCGGCCAGCCGGGTGAATTGTGCCACCTGCGCTTCTTCCCAGCTCTTCGGGTATCCATATTCGTTAGCGATCAGCGAGGCCACGAGCGGGGCCGCTTCAACAGCGGCGACGGCATTCAGCAATATGGCCCGGGTGCGGCGGCTCAGGGCATCGTCAACCGTCATGCACATTTCTTCACGGGTGGCCCATATGATCATCGACCGGGTATAAGGTAATTGCGGATGGATAAGGGCTGCAAGGGAAGGGTCGGCCTTTTCCAGCTTCCTGATAGCCGGCAGGTCGGTGCCGTAATAGTAGCTGGGGCTATTGAAATCGGCGATCGCCATGGCGCCGTGAATATACAGATCCTGTGTGTTGCAGACTGCGGGTGTCAACTGCTTTTGTTCGATGGCGATGGTAAGGGCATCTTCCGCCATTTTGCGGTAGGTGGTCCATTTGCCACCGGTAATGCTGATGAGTCCGCTGGCCGCTACTTCAATGTAATGATCGCGGCTCAGGGCGGCGGTATTGCTGGCATTGCCGCGTACCAATGGGCGAATACCGGAGAATATGGAAAGGATGTCGGCCCGCTGCGGGTCGCGCGACAGGTATTTTCCGATGTTACCGAGAATAAAATCGATCTCTTCTTCGGAGGGTGCCGGTTCTATCGAGGCTTGGTCTACCGCCACATCGGTGGTGCCGATGATCACGGTATCGTGCCAGGGAACGGCGAAGAGAACGCGTCCGTCGGACGTTTCGGGAACCAGTATAGCCGTATCGCCGGGCAGGAAAGATTTGTCCACCACCAGGTGTGTACCCCGGCTTAGCGAAAGCACCGGGCCGGCACTGTTATCGTCGAGCTTCCGGACGGTATCGGTGAAGATACCCGTGGCATTGATGAAACAGCCGGCGTTGATATCGAATGGCTGCGCGTCGAGCGCATCATGCACCCGGAGCGTTTGGTTTTTTTCGCCCTGTTTCAAAAATTCGGTTGCCTTGCAATAGTTGAGCAGGCACGCGCCCTGTTCGGCAGCTGTCTGTGCGAGGTTGATGGCGAGGCGGGCATCGTCGAACTGTCCGTCGTGGTAAACGACCGAGCCACGCAGATCGTCCTTGTCGAGGGTGGGCACGCGGGCCAGGGTCTCCTCACGGGAAAGCATAACCGAAGAACCGAGTCCGAGCCGGCCTGCCATCCAGTCGTATATTTTCAGACCGATGGTATAGTAGGAGCTTTCCCACCATTTGTAGCCGGGTATCACGAACGACTGGTTCTTGACCAGGTGCGGTGCGTTTTTGCGAAGAAGTCCGCGTTCGCGCAGCGCTTCCATCACCAGCCTGATATTGCCCTGCTGCAGGTATCGCACACCGCCGTGCACGAGCTTTGTGGAGCGTGAAGAAGTGCCTTTGGCGAAGTCGTACTGTTCTACGAGGATGGTTTTATAACCGCGGTTGGCGCCGTCGATGGCAATGCCCAGGCCGGTGGCGCCCCCGCCGATAATGCAGAGATCCCAATATTCCTGCTGCAATGCCCTGGCCAGCATGTCGGCTCTTTTCATCGGCGAGACTTTTTCGGGTAGTTATCGGCTGGTTCAATCATTGGCCCAGGCGATGCTGGCCCGCACGGCCCTTTCCCAACCGGCGATATAGGGTTGCATGTCTTCACGCGAGCGGGAGGGATGAAATATTTTATCGGCCTGCCACTGCTGCTGTATTTCGTGCGTGCTGCTCCAGTAGCCGACTGCGAGTCCTGCCAGGTAAGCGGCGCCGAGCGCGGTTGTTTCTACGATCTGCGGCCGTAACACCGGCACTTGCAATACATCGCACTGGAATTGCATCAGCAGGTTGTTGATGGTGGCACCGCCATCGACCCGCAGCTCTTTGATGGGTAGTGCGGCATCGGCTTCCATTGCTTTCAGTACATCCATGGTTTGATACACGATGCTTTCCAGGGCGGCTCTCGCTATATGGGCCCTGGTGCTGCCGCGGGTAAGACCGAATACAGCGCCGCGGGCATGCTGGTTCCAGTGTGGCGCGCCGAGGCCTGCAAAAGCCGGTACTACGTAAACGCCTCCCGTATCTTCCACGCGGGTGGCAAGGTCTTCGATGTCGGCCGAAGAGCGGATCAGTTGCAGTCCGTCGCGTAGCCACTGCACCACGGCGCCGCCGATGAAGATGCTGCCTTCCATGGCGTATTCGATGCGGTTGTTCAGCTTCCAGGCGATGGTGGTGAGCAGGTTGTTTTTACTGCTCACCAGTTGTTCGCCGGTATGCATCAGCATGAAGCAGCCGGTGCCGTAGGTGTTTTTGACCATTCCGGGGGAAGTGCATTGCTGCCCGAACAGGGCGGCCTGCTGGTCGCCTGCGATGCCTGCCATGGGAATATTGGCTGAGCGTACGATAGACTCGGTAACGGCATATACTTTCGAGGAAGGTATCAGCGCCGGCAGCAGTGAGGCGGGTATATCGAAGAGGCGCAACAGCTCTTCATCCCACTCGCCTGTCTGGATATTCAGCAGCATGGTTCGGGAAGCATTCGACAGGTCGGTAACATGCACTTTACCGTTGGTGAGCTTCCAGGAAAGCCAGGTGTCAATGGTGCCGAAAGCGAGCTCTCCCTTTACGGCGCGGGCGCGAGCCCCGCTTACATGATCAAGTATCCATTTCAGTTTGGTGGCCGAAAAGTAGGCATCGATGACCAGTCCCGTTTTGGTTTTGATCAGCGATTCGTAACCATCGGCTTTCAACTGATCGCAATAGTTCGCTGTGCGGCGATCCTGCCATACAATGGCGGGATAGATGGGCTTCGATGTCTGGCGGTCCCATACCACGGTGGTTTCGCGCTGGTTGGTAATGCCGAGCGCCGCCACATCGTTGGTGGTAACGCCCGCTTTCGCGATACATTCTGCCAGTACCGACAGTTGCGAGCCCCAGATTTCTTCCGGGTCGTGTTCCACCCATCCTGGTTGCGGGTATAGCTGCGTAAATTCTTTCTGCGCAAGCTGAACGATGTGGCCGTCGCGGTCGAAGAGAATGGCGCGCGAGCTGGTAGTGCCCTGGTCGAGTGCGAGAACGTATTTTTCTGGCATGCAAACGTGTTTGGGGTGTATAAGATAAGGAGAAATCGGTATTCTGTAAAGTTCGGGGGTAGGGGTGCGGGCCGGTGGTGTGTTGGCGGGCGGGTTCTGTTGCTCACAGAGCGGGCTTTTTGTTTCTCGCAAAGACGCAAAGGAGCAAAGACGCAAAGGCATTATTTAAAATGCGGACTTACCGGCATTTCCATTGTTGTGCAAAAACATTCGCAAGAACTGAAAAGACCATTCCCCGGATATTCCCGATAGGTAGAAAAAATCCTTCCAATGGACATTTCCTTTGCGTCTTTGCGAGAAACAAAAAGCCCGAGAAACAAAAAAGCCCGCTCTGCGGGAAACAAAAAGTCTGCTCTGCGAGAAGCACAGCCCGTCAGAACGCCAGCCTGAAACTCCCAAACACCCCAAACCGGCTCACGCGCGCCTCGGGCAGCGGCCGTGGCAGCACACGCCATACAAAATCGACGCGGAATACTTTGAAGATGTTGTCAACACCGGTTCCGAGCTCGAGATAGAGCTTGCCGTTCAGGTCTTTGAACTGGTTATAGGGGTTGTCGAAGTTGAGTGTTTTATTTGCTTCGGTAATGTTGGTGGTAATGCCTTTGGCGCTCCAGAATTGCCGGAACTTTAACCTGCGTGTAAGCGGTATAAAACGGAACAGTCCGTTCCCGAAATTATGCTCCACATTGAAGCCCGTGTACCGGTCGCCGATGTACTCCCAGCGCGACATCAGGTTGAAGGCGTATTTATTGTAGTAATATATTTCGTTGCCGGGAATTACATTCAGCAGCATATATGGAAGGGTACCCGATACCCTGCCGCCAAAAAAGTTATAGTAAAGGCTGCCATAAGGGGCGATCTTCATATAGTCGGACACGCTTGCGTAGAACTTATTGTAGCTGTAATTGCTGTTGAGAAAGCCGGGTATGCCGCGGGCATACATGAGTTCGACGATGGGGTAGGTGGCGCCCAGGCTGAAACGGTTGAAATTGGTTTCGAGAAAGCGCTCGTTATACGCGAAACGAACCCGAACGCCCATCTCGAAATTAGTCAGGTTCACGCCTTTGCCATTCGTATTGTCGAATAGCGAAGCCGGCGGCAGGTTTTTCAACGGGTCGAAAACCTTGTGCTGCGCAATGAGGGTGGCGGAGATACCGGGACTCCATTCGTTGAAATATTCCAGCTTGGTTTCCCGTATCTGCATGAACTTGAGCGGTATCTTGTTCTTGCGGATGGCCAGCGCAAATATATTGTCGGTGCTGATCTCGTCGTAATATACCTGCCCGTTGTCGAGGTCTTTGGTATAACTGGCATGGATATACGATCGCGGACTTCGGCTGAACAGGTACTTGGCTTCCGCCTTTCCTTTAAAAGCCTTATCGCCGAAACCATAAGCCAGGTAACCATGCAGGTACAGGTTCTTATGAAAACCTGGATTGGTGCCCAGATCGAAGCGCATCCGGAAACCTTCCCAGGAGTTGCCGGTGAACCAGTTGTACCAGGGGCCAATCTCGAAATTGCCGACGTTCCGGTAACCGGTAGCCAGGAAATTAATGGTGGTGACGTATTTTTTGAACAGTGGCATTTTCTGCAGCGTATCGATCATGGCATAGATGGCCGCTTCGTTTTTGGAGAGATCCTCGTGCCTTGAACCAGACCAGAAGCTGTCGGCTTTCGCCATAGCCCCCTGCGCAAATACGATCTCCGATTGCATTTTGTTTTTGGCGATGGTATCGCGAATGGCCTGGTCATTCACAACAATATCGCGGTAGGTAGTGGTTTTGCGGCCAATAACGCCAAAGGCCGATTTACCGATGGGCGCTATGTCGACCACGAATTTGTCTTTCGACAAAAACCAGGTGCTGTCGTCGAGCTGCCTGTATTCCTGTATAAGGCTTAGCTTGTCAACGAAATTGATATTGGCCTCCCGGCTGAGGGCCAGCGTGATCTTTTGTATGGCCCAGGTGGTATCATGCACCCAGCAATCGCCTTCAAACGTATTCTCTCCTTTTCTTTTGGGAGAAAAAGCCATGTGGATCAGCCGCTTTCCGGCCACGAACTGGCTGTCGAGCACTTTGTAGTGATAGTATGCGTCGCCGTTGTCGCTGATCGGGCTGACGAACTGCTTGTCGAACACGGGGATGAAGTTCGCATATACGTTCACGTTCTGCTCGGTGCCGCCCAGCAACTTGCTGATGCTTTCGTTGTTAATGCCGATTGTTTTAACGGCTTTGATGATTTCACGGGTTCGCCAGGGCGATTTCTGGAAATAGTAATCTGAAATGGTTTCGGTAAGATAAACCGGTAAGAAAGGCTGGCCTTCGGTCGTGTCCATATTATCCAGTATAAAACCGAAGGGTTTTAGCAGACTGAAGTCTTTCAGCTTTTCTTTTTTCAACCGGTTCAGGTCGAGCTCCAGCTTGTTGTACAGCTCGTATTTGAAAGCAGTAAACCGGTAACGGTCGTTCTCGGGTTTCTTTTTCACAATGCGCTTCCACATAAGATAGCCGCGGTCTATCTTTCGCTTCACCACCACTTCGGCGGCTATTTTACCTCTTATGAGCTGTAATACCAGGTCGATCGACTGCCCGTTATCGGCAGAGAGCCTGCCGACCATTTCGGCATTGACAGGCACCAGCAGGTCCTGGTATCCTACATACGTGACGACGAGGGTATCGGTCGGCCATTGTTCCAGGCGAAGAACAAAGGCACCCGAAGAATCGGTCAGGCGGCCCGTGCCGGCCTGTTTAAAGCTGATGGAAGCGAAGGGGATGCGTTCATCACTAAGCTTGTCTTTTACATATCCCCTGATGACCTTCCCCTGTGCGAAGGCCCATTGGGCGATCAACAACATACAGAATACACCGGCGCTGCGAAGACTGGTCGGTCTCAAATCCATAACGATGGCGAAATTAGCATAACTCCACTAACGCACGGAGCTATTTAACAGTTGCATCCGTCGAAAAAAATTTGGCGGTTCGGGAATATTTTATTGCTTTGTATTACAAAGTGCTTTTATGCCAACAGATCAAAGCGGGCTGGAGACCCTGAAAGACATACGGCGGATGATGGAGAAAAGCAGCCGGTTCATCAGCCTGAGCGGCTGGAGCGGCGTGGCTGCGGGCATCTGCGCCCTGGCGGGCGCGGCATTGGCCCACCGGTCGATCAGCGATTATTACCGGCTTTCTTACGGAACAGCCGATGAATGCCCCGAATGCCTGCGCGACCGGCTGGTGGTGATCGCTGCCGGCGTATTTCTGTCGGCCCTGATCGCCGCCGTTATTTTTACCTATCTGCGCAGTCGTAAAGAAGGCGTGGCGATATGGGGTTCTTCGGCGCGGCGCCTGCTGTGGAATACACTTATCCCGATGGTGGCGGGCGGCGTGCTGATCCTGAAAATGGTTGACTACAAAATGTATTCGCTGGTGGGGCCGGCATCGCTGATCTTCTACGGATTGGCGCTCGTAAACGGATCGCGTTATACGCTGGGAGAGGTTCGGTATCTCGGACTGGCGATCCTGGCCACGGGGTTGATCAGCGCCTGGTTCCCGAAAGCGACCCTGTATTACTGGGCCTTCGGTTTCGGTATCTTGCACGTGGTATATGGCATTGCGATGTGGTGGAAACATGAAC
>JBDHYM010000125.1:0-9371 GCA_039811405.1 Flavihumibacter sp.
GGCGGTATTACAAAAGACAACTCCCTGCTGGTAAAATATTTCAGCGAATCCTTCCGCCCCTCGCTGATCGGTAAAAAAGCCGACGACAACGTAGAAGCCACTCTCACCGAAGTTTTCGACGCCAAAGAGCGCGAATGGGTACTGGGAGACCTCGGTCTTTCCACCGCTGATCCCGCCGACGCCGGCCGGCGCTTCAAAATGACCATCACCAAAGTGGGGTTGGTTGAAAAAGCGGCGTTTGACGACACCCTTTTCAAAGCGGTATTCCCTAACCGGGAGATCGCCGACGAGGCTGGCTTCCGCAACGCCATCAAAGAAGATATCCAGGTGCAGCTCGATGCGCAAAGCCGCAACCAGTTGTTCGATGGCATCTATCATTATCTCATCGACAATACCCATATCAGCTTCCCTGAAACTTTCCTGAAACGCTGGATCCAGAACAATGGCGAGCAGGCTAAAACCGAAGACGAAGCCAACCGTGAATATCCCGGTTTCGCCAACTCGCTCAAATGGACCCTGATCGTTGACAAGCTGGTAAAAGACCATAATATCGAAGTCAATCCCGACGACCTGCGCGGTTTTGCCAGGAACCAACTGTTCAGCTATATGGGCGGCATGAACATGGGCCAGCTCGATGCCGACCAGCCCTGGGTGAACGATTATGTGGAGCGCATGATGAAAGACCGCAAATTCGTGGAAGACAGCTTTCACCGCATCCAGGCCGACAAAGTGTTTGCCGTGGCCGAAAGCAAAGTGAAAAAAGACGAAAGGTCAATCAGCCTCGAAGCCTTCCAAAAAATGCAGGCCGAGCACCATCACCATCACTAGCCGCTAAAAACCTTCCAACGGGCGCCCCTGGTGGCGCCTGTTTTTTTGCACCCGCTCCCCACCCGACGGGTGGCACCCGACGGGTAAATGAAAAACTCCGCCTTTTTGTCATGATTTTCAATTGGAAAGGTATTTGATCCACTCTAGTCCTTACATTTAAACAAACAATCCGGAAATATGGCATCAGAATTTGAAAAATATGCAATCAAACACCGGGGCATCTCCAGCCTGACCCTGCACGATTACCAGAAGCACCAGGTCACCAACCTGACGCCGAACATCATTGAAGAGCGCCCGATGAATATCGCGGTAATGGATGTGTACAGCCGTCTGATGATGGACCGGATCATTTTTCTCGGTTATCCCATCAACGACGAAGTGGCCAATATCATCACCGCACAGCTCCTCTTCCTCGAAAGCACCGACCGTACCCGCGACATCCAGATGTATATCAACTGTCCCGGTGGCAGCGTTTACGCCGGCCTCGGCATGTACGACACCATCCAGTACATCACCCCCGATGTAGCCACTATCTGCATCGGTATGGCGGCATCGATGGGCGCCGTGCTGATGTGCTCGGGCACCAAGGGCAAGAGAACGGCCCTGAAGCACAGCCGCGTCATGATGCATCAGCCCAGTGGCGCTATCGGCGGACAGGCATCCGACATCGAAATCACCGTGAATGAGATCCGCAAGCTGAAAAGGGAATTGTACGAGATCATCGCCAACCACACCGGCAAATCCATCAAGCAGGTGGAGAAAGATTGCGACCGCGATTACTGGCTTACCTCGCTTGAGGCCAAAGAATACGGCCTGGTAGACGAAGTGCTGCTGGTGAACCCCCGCAAAGAAAACAAAGACTAATTACCCTTAAAAACAAGCTGACCATGTTATACAACGCTACCTACGGGTCGTTCAGAATGGAAGATGAAGAAGAGAAGCAGCCGGAAGACAAACGCGACGACCTCATGATGCTTAATAAGAAGCTCGAGAAATATTTCTTCAATGAACGGGCTGTTCACCTCTGGGGGCCGGTAGATGACAAATCAGCCCGCGAAGTGGTGACCAAAATGCTGTTGCTGAACGACCACGACAAAGGCAAGGAGATCAAATTTTACATCAACAGTCCCGGGGGCGTAGTAACCAGCGGCATGGTCATCTATGATACCATGCGCATGCTCGAAAGCCCGGTAAGCACTATCTGTATGGGGCTCGCCGCATCGATGGGGTCGATTTTACTCAGCGGAGGCGTAAAAGGCCGCCGATTCATCTACCCCCACGGCGAAGTGATGATCCACCAGCCCAGCCTCGGCGGCTACATGCAGGGGGTGAGCGCTGACCTGGAAATCCAGGCCATCCAAACCAAAAGAGTTAAAGAGCTGGGTGCCAGGATATTAGCTGAGAACTGCGGCAAAACCGTGGCCCAAATCATGAAAGATTTCGACCGTGATTACTGGATGGACGCCAAAGACGCCGTTGCGTATGGCATCGTAGACCAGATCATCGACAAAATTTAAAACCCGGCAACGGGATTTTCACCCCGGAAATCGTAATAAAACATCGTAAATGACCGTTCCGATATGCCGGAACGGTTTTTTATCTTTGCAATCAGCAAAACGAATATGGCAAAAAATACCTTACACTGTTCTTTCTGCGGCCGGAGCCGCGATGAGGTAAAAATCCTTATCGCCGGGCAGGACGGTCACATCTGCGAGAACTGTGTGGAACATGCAAGAGAGATCATTGAGCAGGAACTGCTAACCAGGTCAGAACCCAGCGGCCCCGGTTTCAAGCTCACGGTTAAAAAACCCATCGAAATCAAGCGCTTCCTTGATGAATATGTAATCGGGCAGGACGATGCCAAAAAGGTATTGTCGGTAGCCGTTTACAACCATTACAAGCGCCTGCAGCAAAAAACCACCGATGGCGACGTCGATATTGAGAAAAGCAATATCGTAATGGTGGGCGAAACCGGCACCGGTAAAACGCTGCTCGCCAAAACCATTGCCAAGCTGCTGAACGTTCCCTTCGCCATCGTAGACGCCACGGTATTTACCGAAGCGGGTTATGTGGGCGAAGACGTGGAGAGCATCCTCACCCGCCTGTTACAGGTATGCAATTACGACGTGGCAGCCGCCGAACGCGGCATCGTATATATCGACGAGATTGACAAGATCGCCCGCAAAGGCGACAACCCGTCCATCACCCGTGACGTTAGCGGGGAAGGCGTGCAGCAGGGATTGCTCAAGTTGCTGGAAGGCACTGACGTATTGGTGCCCCCACAAGGTGGCCGCAAGCATCCTGAACAAAAGCTTATCAAAATCAATACGCAGAACATTCTCTTCATCTGCGGCGGTGCCTTTGACGGGGTCGATAAACTGATCGCCCGCCGCGTGAACACCAACGCCATCGGTTTCAACGTGAACAAGGAAGCACAGGAAGCCGCCAAAAAGAACCTGCTGCAGTACGTGAATGCACAGGACCTGAAACACTTCGGATTAATCCCCGAGTTATTGGGCCGCCTGCCGGTGGTTACCTACCTGAACCCGCTCGACGCCGAAACACTCCGTTCCATTTTGACCGAGCCGAAGAACGCACTGATCAAGCAATACAAGCGCCTGTTCGATATTGAGGGCATCGAGTTGACCATCGACAACGATGTACTCGACTTCATGGTAGCCAAAGCGATGGAATACAAGCTGGGCGCCCGCGGACTACGCTCCATTTGTGAAAGCATTCTCACCGATGCCATGTTCGAACTCCCTTCCAGCAAGGAAACCAGGTTCCACCTGACGCTCGAATATGCCGGAAAGAAATTCGACAAGAGTAAAATGAGCCTGCTGAAAGTGGCTTAACCTTTCGGCTGCAAAAAGCATAAGCACTCCGCCGCCTCTCCGCAAAGAGGCGGCTTTTTTTGCAACTATCTCACAGCGGCGCGATCGGGCTGTGCACACCCGGCGCCAACCAACACGGCGTCGCCTGCAGTGGCTCACTTATCTGGCGTCGACCCCGGCTTTTCGTTGTAACTTCCCGGTACATATCTTACATATATGAAAGAACTGGTTGATCAGCTCATGGCCGAAGGGCTCACCGAGGCACAGGCATATAAAGCCATCGACGTCATCAAAAATTTTGCAAAATCGAAATTCCCGCTCTTTGGCGGCGCGATCGATAAATTATTCGACAAATACGGTCCAAAGAACCAAGACGACGACTTTCTCGACTAAGCCCTGCAATCAGCAGGATTGGTTTTGTCACCGGGGATAGGCGCACTTTAAGGTGACGATGAAATATTAAGGGAGGAAAACAAAAGGCCGAATCAGGAATGATCCGGCCTTACTATAGCAAGCAAACGAATAAATAAATAAACAAGCAGTCGTCACCGCACGTGCAACGCCTCGCGTGCAATCACTATTTTCTGTATTTCTGAAGTGCCTTCACCAATAGTACACAGCTTGCTGTCGCGATAATATTTTTCCACAGGAAAATCTTTGGTATAGCCATACCCCCCAAATATCTGTACTGCATCGTTCGCTATTTTAACCGCTGCTTCGCTGGCATAATATTTCGCCATCGCTGCTTCGAGGGTCATATTCAACTTGCGGTTCTTCCGGTCGGCAGCCTGGTTCACCAACAACTCTGCAGCGGCGATCTCTGTTGCCATATCAGCCAGCTTGAACGAAATGCCCTGGAAATTGGCAATCGGCTGGTCGAACTGGTATCGCTCTTTCGCATATTTTTTGGCCGCTGCATAAGCGCCTTCGGCAATGCCCAGCGCCAACGCCGCAATGCTGATGCGACCGCCGTCCAATATCTTCATCGCCTGTTTGAATCCATCACCCACCTCACCCAACCTGTTCTCATCGGGTACTACACAATCATTAAACACCATTTCGGCAGTTTCACTCGCCCGCATACCGAGCTTGTTTTCTTTTTTACCCGCAGTGAAACCGGGCGCTCCCCGTTCGACGATGAATGCAGTGGCATTGTTCTTCGCGCGGACTTCACCCGTGCGGGCAATGACCACTGCAATATCGCCAGACTTCCCATGTGTGATCCAGCACTTCGTGCCGTTTAATATCCAGTTGTTACCGTCCTTCGTTGCTGTTGTGCGCATATTACCCGCATCGCTGCCGGTATTTGCTTCCGTTAATCCCCAGGCACCCAACCATTCGCCTGAAGCGAGCCTGGGCAGCCACCTGCTTTTCTGCGTTTCGCTGCCGAAACTCAGGATATGGCCGGTGCACAAGCTGTTGTGCGCCGCCAGGCTCAACCCGATAGAGCCGCATACTTTCGCTACTTCCCGGATGATGGCCACATACTCCAGATAACCCAGGCCCGACCCGCCATATTGCTCGGGAACCAATACCCCCATCAGCCCCAGCTCGCCCATTTTGCGAAATACCTCGACAGGAAAAAACTGCGCCTCATCCCATTCCATTACATGGGGCGCTATTTCCTGCTTTACAAAGTCGCGCGTGGTCCGGGCTACCTGGTCTGTTATTTCTTCGGTGCGGAATTCCATTTCTTACCTGCAAGATAGCTCAAATAACACTAACAATTGTTAGTTAGCATATTATTTTTTGCACGCTTTTTATAGGCCTTGTGCTGCGGTCGCGCCGCTAAGGCGGCGGCTCCTCCAGCCGGCAATACGGCGCCAGTTTTCGATACGCCTCGGGTGTTACCAGGTGGATATCCATGAGCTCATCCACGCTGAGAAAAGGGCCGTGCGCCTCCCGGTAAGCGACAATGGCCCGGGCCAGCTTCCACCGGCAATAGGGATGCGCTGCGAGCTCGGCCTGGCTGGCCTGGTTAAGGGAGATCCGCTTCCAGCGCAGGTTCTCCTTATCGAGAAACGGCATGATCCGCTGGTACGCAGAATCGGTCAGCCCATACACTTCCAGCAACTGCGATGCCTCCCGGAATCCGCCCAGCTTTTCGCGAAAGCGAACGATCCTGCCCGCCAGCACCGGCCCGATGGCGGGCAATGCTTCCCAGTCGCTGCTGTCGGCCTGGTTCAGGTGCAACTTCGGTATGGGCCGGTTGGCGAACCGTGTGTTGGCGGCCTTTAACCAGGCGCTGTTGTTACCGGTAACCGGCCGGCTTTTGTTCCGGTCCGCTCCGTTTGCCGACCCTGGAAATGCCCGCAAACCGCTTACCGGCAACCGCACATAGGGAACCAGCCTGTCGGCCATCGTCTCGGGCAGGCCATATATTTTGCGGATATCGGCGGCTTGCCTGAAACGCCCGCCCCTGGCCCGGTACCGGTCGATCCGTTCCGCCACCTGCTGGCTTACGCCCAGCTTCATCCAGGTTTCTACCGGCGCCGTATTGGGATCGAAGGGAAACAGCCGATGCGCTGTAACAGGCGCCGAAAGATAACCGGCAGCGGCGCTGTCGCGCCGGCCCGGCGGGCTTTCTCCGGCCGGTACCGTTGCCAGCAATTGCCGCAATACAGCGCTGTCGGCCGCCGGTATTTCTGCCATCATTAACGGCAACCGGCGCGGCAGCAACGACGGCAGCCACCATACCAGCAATACCAGCGCCACCAGCACCAGTACCGCCCTTCTTTCCCGCACCGAGAAATGAAAATAATCAGCCACCCATTCCCGCCAGTTCTTCTGCTTCATGACACAAACATGCCACTTTCTCCCGCAGCAAAAAACCGTGAAATAACCCAATCAGGCGATCGATAACTGCAGTCCGTCGTAGGCCAGTCGCCTGCCCGCGGGCAACCCTGCTTCCACCTCGGCATGCAGGCCCAACTGGTGGCTGATGTGCGTGAAGTAAACATTCGGCACCTGCAATTCATCCGCCACCTGGATGGCTTCGCCGAGGGTAAAATGAGAGATATGTTTTTCCCGGCGAAGGGCGTTCAGCACCAGGTGGCTGCTGCCCCTGATCTTATCCATTTCCGCCGGTTCGATGCGATTCGCATCGGTGATATAAGTAAAAGAGCCGAAGCGAAAACCCAGCACCGGCATGCGCATATGCCATACCGTTATAATGCCCACTTCGATGTCTCCTATGGTAAAATCTTCCTGGTCAATCGGGTTGATGACGATCTCGGGTACGCCGGGGTATTTTGTTTCGGAAAACGCATACGGAAACTCACGAACAATCGACAACTGCGTCATCTCGTTCGCATAGATGTTCATGGGCCGTTTCAGGAAATAGTTATACGCGCGTACGTCATCCATGCCGGCGATATGGTCTTTGTGCGGATGGGTATATAAAACAGCATCGAGCACTTTCACGTCGGCACGCAACATCTGGTACCTGAAATCGGGGGTGGTATCGACCACCAGCGTGGTCGTAGGCGATTGCACCAGTATGCTCGACCGAAGCCGCTTGTCGTGTGGGTCTGCAGAATGGCAGACAGCGCAGGGACAGGCGATCATCGGCACACCGCTGCTGGTGCCCGTACCCAAAAATGTTATGGTGAGCGGCGGATGGATCGTTGGGGATTTAAGATTTCAACGGCTGTTTCTCGACCACTTCGTCGTAGGTTTTCCGTGCCTCCGGCGACAACGCGGTACGGTCTATGGCCAGTTGCGGAACGATATCCATCAGCGTGTTGATCCGGCCTTCGAGCTGCAGGAACTTATTCAGCACCACTACTTTCTTGTCTTCCAGGATGCAATACCCGCTCTGGAAAGTGCCACGCTCATATCGCACGATATAGTTTGCTTCCTCCAGTATCTGCTCAATCTTAGTCAGGGAAGCCTGGGATATTTTCATACAGCAAAAATAAAAAATCAAACGCCAAAAATGGGTTGCTGATGGAATGGAATACTGCGTAAAGCGGTTATTTTATGCACTATTTTTTCACGGTTCCGTGTACAGGCACCTGTTTCTTACTGAATTTTCTTGTACTCCTTTGCAGTCTTTGCGTGAACCAGGCATATACCAAGCGTGAAACAGAACTGCCCGCACTAATACATATCCCCTCACTTACTCGTCATCTTGATCACCGGCACAATCATCTCCTCCAGGCTAATGCCCCCGTGCTGAAAACTATTCCGGTAATAGTTCGCATAATGATTGTAATTATTCGGGTAGCACAAATACCCGTCTTCTTTGGCGAAGATATACGATGAGTTCACCGTAGGCACCGGCAGCCCCGCCTCCTTCGGATCACGCACCGCCAGCACTTCCTTCGCCTCGTACGCCAGGTTGCGGCCATGCTTGTACCGCAGGTTGGTAGTGGTTTGCTTGTCGCCCACCACTTTGTGCGGCGTTTTCACGCGCACCGATCCGTGATCGGTCGCCAGCACAATATTGATCTTCTTATCGGCGATCTTTTTCAGCGCCTGGAACAAGGGCGAATGCTCAAACCAGCTCATTGTAAGGCTACGATAGCTCATCTCGTCGCTGGCCAGCTCTTTCAGCACTTCCATCTCGGTACGCGCATGGCTCAGCATATCCACGAAATTGTACACGATGATGTTTAGGTGGTTGCCCATCATGTTATGGATATTCGCCACCAGGTCGTTGCCCGCCTGGTGGTTGACCACCTTGGTATAGGAGAATTTCAGGTCGTCTTTTTTCAACCGCTTCAGCTGCCCGCGGAAGAACTGCTCTTCCTCGAGGTTCTTGCCTCCCTCCTCTTCATCGTTCTTCCACAATTGCGGAAACTGCTTTTCGATCTCTGCCGGCATCAGTCCCGCGAAGATCGCATTGCGCGCATATTGCGTGGCCGTGGGCAAAATGCTGTAAAATGTATCTTCTTCCAGTATCCTGAAATAGGCCGCAAATATGGGCTGTATCGCTTTCCACTGGTCGAAGCGCAGGTTGTCGATCAGGATAAAAAACAACGGCGTTTCACGGTCTGCATGCGGCAGCACTTTAAAGCGGAAAAGCGTGTTCGACATAATGGGCGCCTCGTCCGATTTCGGGTTCACCCATTTCAGGTAGTTCTTACTGATAAACTTACCAAACTCGGTATTGGCTTCCTGCTTCTGCGACTGCAGCACTTCGCGCATTTCGGGGCTATCGCTTTTTTCCATTTCCAGCTCCCAGTACACCAGCTTCTTGTAGATGTCCATCCACTCGTTGTAATCGGGATTGCTGTTCAACGCCATGAAGAGATTGCGGAACTGCTGCTGGTAGGCCGAAGTGGTTTTCTCGGCCACGAGGCGACGGTTGTCAAGTATCTTTTTCAGGCTCAGCAATACCTGGTTCGGGTTCACCGGCTTGATCAGGTAGTCACTGATCTGCGAGCCGATGGCTTCGTCCATCAGGTTTTCCGTTTCATTCTTGGTGACCAGCACCACCGGTACCTGCTGGTTGATCTCTTTGATCTTGGCCAGGGTTTCCAGCCCTGTAATGCCCGGCATGGTTTCATCAAGCAGCACCAGGTCAACCATGTTCTCCTTGATATAATCGATCGCATCAAATCCGTTCGTAAGCGTTTCAACGGCATATCCTTTCGATTCCAGGAACAGTTTCTGCGAACGGAGGCTCTCCATTTCGTCGTCGACCCAGAGTATGGTGGCTATCGGCATAGATTCAAATGTAATTTATCTGTAGTGGGTTCGTAG
>JBDHYM010000126.1:0-9360 GCA_039811405.1 Flavihumibacter sp.
CAAAGATAATGGCCCGACCCCTTCCAAACAAAAACTTTTCGGTAATTTTTTTCAACCCTTAATTTTACAAAATCCCCGGCGGCAGCCCATTGCCGCGGGTCACCAAAACAATTACCAGCAACTACGCATATGCCGGAAGATAAGAACAGACAATTCCTTGAATTCGAGCGACCTATTAAAGAGCTGTTCGACGAAATTGAAAAATTCAAACAATCCGCCGAAAAGAACAGCAAGATCGACGTACGTCCGCTGATCGCCGACCTCGAAAACCAGGTGATCGAAAAGCGCAAGGAAATCACGTCGCAACTGACCTCCTGGCAAAAAGTGCAGCTCAGCCGCCATCCCGACCGGCCGTACACGATGAAATACATCGAAAAAATGACCACCGACTTTATCGAGCTGCACGGTGACCGTAATGTACGCGACGACAAAGCCATGGTGGGCGGATTTGCCTCGCTCGACGGGGAAACCGTTATGTTCATCGGCCAGCAAAAAGGCATCAACACCAAAATGCGCCAGCAGCGCAATTTTGGCATGGCCAACCCCGAAGGCTACCGCAAGGCGCTCAGGCTCATGAAGCTGGCCGAAAAATTCAATAAGCCGGTAATCACCCTGATCGATACCCCCGGCGCTTACCCGGGCATGGAAGCCGAAGAACGCGGCCAGGGCGAGGCCATCGCCCGGAATATATACGAGATGATCCGGCTTAAAGTACCGGTGATCTGTGTTATCATCGGCGAAGGCGCCTCGGGCGGCGCCCTGGGCATCGGCGTCGGCGATCGCATTCTCATGCTCGAGAACGCCTGGTACACCGTTATCTCGCCCGAAAACTGTTCTTCCATTCTCTGGCGCTCGTGGGAGCAAAAAGAAAAAGCGGCCGAAGAGCTCAAGCTCACTTCCGGCTATATGCATTCGTTCGGACTCGTAGACCGGGTGGTGCCCGAACCCTTTGGCGGCGCCCACTGGAATTACAACGAAGCCGCCGCCAACCTGAAAACGGCGCTGAAAGAAACCCTGCACGAAATAAAACAGGTTCCCGCAGAAGAGCGGGTGCGGCAGCGCATCGCCAAGTTCAGCAACATGGGCTTCTGGGATGAACTTCCCGTATAAAACGTATAATACGTTTAACCCGGCGAATTGAGATTCGCCCTCCGTGCAGCACGCCTGCACACAACGTAAATCAACCTGATACATCAAACTTCAAACCTCAAACTTTCATATGTCTCTCCGTCAGACACTCCGGGGCACGGGTGTGGCCCTGGTAACACCCTTTAACAGCAAATTCCGCATAGATTATACCGCCCTGGAATCGCTTATCAATTATGTGATCATCAACGGCGTCGATTACATCGTATCGCTCGGTACCACCGGCGAAACACCCACCCTGGGCAAGGAAGAAAAGGCCGATATATTGCAGTTCACCTACGAAAAGGTCGATGGCCGCGTACCCGTAGTAGCCGGTGTGGGCGGCAACGATACCGCTTCGCTGATCAGGGACCTGCATCATTTTCCGCTCGAAAAAGCCAGCGCGGTACTGAGCGCGTCTCCTTATTATAATAAACCCTCGCAGGAGGGGCTGTTCCAGCATTATAAAGCGCTCGCCGAAGCATCACCCAGGCCGGTGCTACTGTACAATGTGCCGGGCAGAACAGGCCGCAATCTTGACGCGCCTACCACCCTGCGCCTGGCGCACGAAGTGCCGAATATCGGGGGTATCAAAGAAGCCGCCAATAACCTGCCGCAATGCATGCGCATCCTGAAAGATCGCCCCGAACACTTTATGGTAGTGAGCGGCGACGACGACCTGGTGATGCCGCAGCTATCGCTGGGTATGGACGGAGTTATCAGCGTAGCCGCCAACTGCCTGCCGAAGAAATTCACGCAAATGGTAAAAGCGGCCCTGGCCTTCGATTTCGTTGCGGCAAAAAAACTCAACGACGAGATGCTCGACGCCTACTACCTGCTTTTCGCCGAAAACAACCCGGCAGGCGTGAAGGCTTTTCTGGCCGAGCTGGGACTCATTGAAAATTACCTGCGCCTGCCTATGGTGCCGCTTAGCGACGCATTAAGACAGCAGGTTGTCGCATATTTGCGTAACTGACGTCGCATTAACATTGTATGTGGGTGGAAAATAGTATTTTCCACCCGCTAGTTTCCACCCATGTACAAGTGCGTGTTCGTTTTAGCGGCCTTGTTTTTTCCTGTGTTTTTCGCAGCCGGCCAATCCGCACGCGAAACCGCCAACCGTTGCGCAGCCGATACAAGACTGCAGAAAAAGTTGTTGGCCGATGCCCGTTTGCGCAGCCGGTACGAGGCAGACCGCAAGGCATTCGCTGCTTCCGTGCAACAACGCCTGCGGCAAAAATCATTGCTGCGTGCTACGCCGGCCACCTATACCATACCAGTCGTATTCCACATCGTATTGCAGAATCCATCGTCGGTGACCGATGCACAGATCACCCGGCAACTGGAGCAGCTCAATACCTGCTTCGCGGCCGAAAACGATCAGTCGGCACTCCCGGCAGGTTTTCGCGATCGCATCGGCACCACGGGCATCGCCTTTTGCCTGGCACAGCGCACACCCGGTAACCTGCCCTCCACCGGTATTGTACGGTATACGACCACCCGTGCCAGCTTCGATCCCGACAGCGATGATATGAAGCTGAGCAACCGTGGCGGCGCCGATGCCTGGGACCCTACGCGCTACATGAATGTATGGATCACCAACCTGCAAAATGGCATACTGGGCTTCGGCAGCTTCCCGGGCGTGGATGAAAGCCGCTTCCAGGGTATTGTTATAGTGCCGGCAACCCTGCCCGGCTCGGGCAACACCCAGTTCAACCAGGGTAAAACCCTGGTGCATGAGACCGGCCATTTCTTCAACCTCTACCATACATGGGGCGATGACGAAGGCGCCTGCACGGGATCGGACGATGTAGACGATACCCCCAACCAGGCCGATGCCACTTACGGTACCCGCAACGGCATCCAGACCGACGCCTGCTCGCCCTCCGCGCCGGGTTTTATGTACCAGAACTTTATGGACTATACCGACGATGTGAACCTGCTGCTGTTCACCGCCGGCCAGGTGACCCGCCTCGAAACAGCGCTTATTGCTTCCCGTTTGTCGCTCACTACCTCCAACGGCTGCGCACCGGTGAACCTGCCCGCGCTCGACGGCGAGCTGAGCTACCTGGTCGATTACAGCAAACGCATCTGTACACCATCGGTATCGCCACAGGTCTATCTCTCTAACCGCGGCCTGCAGACCATCACCAGCGCCGTCATCCGCATTCGGTTAGGCGATACCGATCGTACGTTTACTTTTACCGGCAGCATCGCCAGCCTCAGCGGCCAGGTCGTTTCGCTGCCTGACCTTACCGCGACCGAGGGAATCAGCACGCTGCAGCTTAGCCTCGAAAGCGTCAACAACGGTACCGACAGCGATCCTTCCAATAACCAACTCTCCGCCAGCCTGCAATACTACCCCGCCGCGGCCATCCCGTTGCAGCAGGGATTCGAAAGCGGCGGCTTCCCGCCCACCGCCTGGGATACCCTGAACCCCGACAACGGCATTGGCTGGGCCCTCTATACCGGTGCAGGTTATGCCAGCAATACCAGCGTGCGCATGAACAATGCCGAATACAACCGGGTAGGGCAGGTCGACTGGCTGCGGATGCCCCAGGTGAATCTCTCGGATATGGACTCCGCCTTCCTGCGCTTCCAGGTAGCCGCTGCCGCGTATTCATCGCTCAGCACACTGAATAACAACTGGGATACGCTGGAGGTAATGATCAGCCGCGATTGTGGCGCCTCTTATACATCACTCTATAAAAAATGGGGCAGCAGCCTGGTAACCGTGCTTTCGCCCGTAACCGGGTCGTTTGTGCCCACGGCCACGCAGTGGCGCAAAGACTCGGTCGATCTTACGCCCTATATCGGCCAGGGCGACCTGCTGATCGCTTTCCGCCATGCCACCGGATACGAAAACAACGTGTACCTCGACGATATCAGCATCACCCCGGTGATCGTTGCCGCTAACCTTAAAGCGCAGGGCATGCTGGTATATCCCAATCCCGCCACCGCGCTCGTCCGCCTGCAATTCTATCCCCAGCCCGAAAAGCTGAAAGCCATCCGGTTGTTCGATATGCGCGGCGCACTGCTGCGCACCTGGACCATCGCTGCCGGCACTGCCAGCAACAGCTACACCATCGACCTTAACGCGCAGGCCGCGGGGATGTATATCATCCGCGCTTATTTCGACGACCGGGTGGAAACCCGCAAAATCATAAAGCAATAGCATGCCGATAGTATATGCAATCGGTGCATTGGTAGATTCCTGCCTGCATTTTATTTCTTTTAACTAATTTTTGTACCATGCAAACCTCTTCGTGGTACACGTCGAAGCCGGCCATTGTGCTATACCATGTGCTGACCTGGATAGTCACTTTGTTCCTGCCGTATATCATGCGCACTATTCTCGATGAGAAGCGAGAAGCCAATTTCGGCGTATACCGGGGCGGGTTTCAGAACGAACGCCGGTGGCAGCCTGATTCGGCCGGCCTCGCCCGCCGGCCCGCAGCAGGGTTCGGGGAAGGCAGGCCACCGCACGCCGAACGGCCGCCTTTTCCGGGTGAAATGCCCGACAGCCTTCGCAGCGGCGACCGGGCCTTCCGAACCTGGGAACGGCCATTTCCGCCGCGGGCAATGATGGATCCAAAATTTTTTTCGCACCTGGCGATGGCGCTCAACCTGGTCTGGATCGCCCTGTTTTATGTCAATGCCTACTGGCTGATCCCACGGTTTATCCGCTCCAAAAAATGGGCGCGGTATGCATTGGTACAGGCGCTCTTTTTCATAGCGGTTTCTTTCCTGGTGTCAGGTTTCCTGGAATGGTACATGGGTGAAGATCACCTGCGCATACCCATGCCATTGCTGCTGAATATCTTTCCGTTCTTTTTCGTACAGGCAGGCAGCCTGGCCTATCGCCTGATCGTTGACCGCGTACACGCGGAAAAACTGCTGAAGGAAAAAGAGAACGAAGGGCTTAAAACCGAGCTTTCTTTCCTGCGTTCGCAGATCAGCCCGCATTTCATTTTCAACGTGCTGAACAACCTGGTGTCGCTGGCGCGAAAAAAATCTGACCAGTTGGAGCCCGGCCTCATTCGCCTGTCGGGCTTGCTGCGGTATATGCTTTATGAAAGCGACGGCAGCAAGGTAAAGTTGAGCCGCGAGCTCGATTACCTGCGCAGCTATATCGACCTGCAGTCGCTTCGTTTCGGCAACGATGTCGACTTGCGTGTTGACCTGCAAACGCCGATGGAGGAATATTTTATAGAGCCGATGCTGCTGATCCCTTTCGTCGAAAATGCATTCAAGCACAGCGCCAGCTATATGAACCGCCCGGTAATTGAGGTTAAAGCGGCGGTGCGCGACGGCGTATTGTATTTTTCGGTCGATAACCAGTTTGAGCCGGGGATGGAATCGGTCAGTGCCGATAAGGTGCCGGGTATCGGCCTCGCCAACGTGCAGCGCCGCCTCAATCTCCTGTACGGAGCCAGGCACCAGCTAAGCATTTCCAATAAAGACGGATTTTACAGAATTTCGCTTCAAATCACCCTCGCATGAAATTAACCTGTATTGCGGTAGACGACGAAAAGCTGGCGCTCGACCTTCTTGTCGACAACATAGCGCAGGTGCCGTTTCTCGAACTGGCAGGCACGGCGAAGAATGCGCTCGACGTGATCCGGCTGCTGCAGGAGAAGTCGGTCGACCTGGTGTTCCTGGATATCCAGATGCCCGGGCTGAGCGGTATGCAACTGGCTGCCTCGCTCAAAGGGAAAACCCGCGTCATCTTCCTCACCGCCTTTGAACAGTATGCCCTGGAAAGTTATAACGTGAATGCGATAGACTACCTGGTGAAGCCGGTGCCCTTCGACCGTTTCCTGGAAGCCTGTATGAAGGCCCTCGAACTTTTCAACACCAAAAACGCCCCGGCAGCCAATGCCGGCAACCAGCCGTCCGACGACGCGCGCTATCTCTTCGTGAATGTTGAATACAACATCGTCAAGATAGCGGTGGATGATGTGTTGCTGATCGAAGGGTATAAAGACTATGTGAAAATTCACCTGCAATCGAGCAAACGGCCGGTCATCACGCGCATGAGCATGAAGCACCTTGAAGAAAGGCTGCAGCCTTTTGAATTTCTGCGGGTGCATAAATCATACATCATATCCCTGCCGCGCATTGAATCCATCCATAAGAGTTTCGTGAAGATCGGAGAGCATGAAATACCCGTGAGCGAGCACTATAAAGAGCTGCTGATGGAACGGGTGAACAGGCGGAATATCCTGTAAGGTCAAATATAAAAGAGGGAGCCGCGGCGCTGGAAAATTCCATTACCGCGGCGCTCTCTTTTGCGTGCTGACTTTTTTAATCGTCCGTGTCGTTGGCGACGGAGGGCTGCAACTCGCGGGTATCGTCGAGGCGCAGGCTGCTGCTGCGGCCGGTAGTTACATAACCTCGGTTGTTCACAGAAAAGCCGACGGCGCCCTCGCGGGCAGTGCCGTCGAAAGCCGTTTTCTGCGCCCAGGTATCGTCGGCCGGATTGTATTCCCAGGTGGTGCCGGTAAGGCCGCCCGTGGTGCCGGTGCTGATATATCCTTTCCCGTCGATGGTGAAAGCAACCGCGTTGCCGCGGGTGATGCCGGTGTATTTATCGTCGTACGATTCGCTGCTTACATTCGTCAGTTTGCGTTTTTCTGTCCAGCTCGAGGTGCCGGCATCGTACATCCACAATTCATTTACATATGCGCCGTTGTTTTCGCCCAGGCAGAGATAGGCTTTCTGGTCGATGACGAAAACGGAAGCGGCGCTTCTTTTCGTGCCACCGGGACTGATCTCCTGCGTCCAGCTATTGGAAGCGGGATCATAGCTCCAGAAATCTTTCAGGTAGTTGCCGTCGTACCCGCTGCATATATATCCCTTGTCGTTCAGGCTGAAGGCAACCGCATCGTACCGTGCAGAGCCGCCGAAATCGGCCACCTGCTTCCAGGTATCGCCCGTGGGGTCATATTCCCAGAAGTCTTTCAAATAATTCACACCGTCATAACCAAGGCCAACGTATATCTTGTTATTGGCGGCGAAAGCAACTGCCGAATTGCGCGGGGTACCGGGAAAATCTGCTTTCTTCTGCCAGAAATCGGCTGTATTGTCGTACACCCAGAAATCGGAGAGGCGGTCAACGCCATTGTAGCCAAGCCCCACGTATGCTTTTCCGTTCAGAACGGCTGCGACAGCTTCGCTCCGGCCAACGCCTTCAAAGTCGGATCGTCTTACCCAATTCCCCACCAGGTCGTCGGTGTTATCGCTTTTGGTACAACCGGCTATCCACAGGCTGCAGCACAATAACAGAAAATAAGTTATTCTTTTCACGTGTAGAATTTTGCGCAAATTTTCCCGAAGCCGCCTGGTTTTCCAAACCGTATCGACCAAGCGGCCTTTTGTGCCGACCAAAATGAAAAAACCGGTTGTCGCCGCAAAAACGGGTACTAGTCGATACAAAACCTGTTCTGGTAGCAGTACTGGATTCATTGATAGAACCGCCTTTCAAACTTGCCGCAGCGGGCTGTTCTTTGCGAAAAAAAGATGAAGGGTAAAACCGGCCTTTATGTATGTGTGGCCCTGTTCCTGGCCGGGTTGTGGGCTTGCACCAAAGAAGCGCAGTATATCGAAACCGTTTCGCCTGTTGAAAATCCCTATCTCATCCAGGTCGATTCCGTTACCGGCAGCTTCGTTACTTTCCGCCCCGACTCCTTTTTGACTTCTTCGTCGAGCTATGCCATCGCCGGCGCTGCAAAAGATCCGTTGCTTGGTTCGGTATATGCCGCGCATTACCTCCGGTATGTGCTGCCGACCTGGGATGATATCGCGAACAATACAGCATTCGATTCGCTGGAGCTGGTGTTGAAGCTGAACCATGCCTTCACCGGCGACACCAGCCTGCCCCTGCATTTGACGGTCGACCGGTTGTCGGCCGGCCTCACCAATGAGAAGGGGGCTTTCTACAATACATCGGTCGTAGCGGCCAATGGCGGACTGCTGGGCGAATTCAATGCGGTGGTACGGCCGTTGTCGACCGACAGCATCCGCATTTTGCTGAGTCCCTCTTTTGGTGATGAGCTGTTCCGGCTGATGCGTTCGCGGGGAGATGCGGTAAGCACCGCCGATAAGTTCACTGAATATTTCAAGGGCCTTCGCATTGCCGGCGATTCCACCCGGCCTTCGGTACTGCTGCAGTTCACCGACAGCGTGAAGCTGAACCTGCACTACCATGTCAACGATGTGATCAACCGGCCGCAGGTGATCGCCTTTAGCAAGGCGGCTGCGCCGAATAAATTCAACCAGGTGGTGCAGCGTTTCTCCGGTACGCCCTGGGCCCCGCTCGACCGTCAACTCGAAGTGGACGGCAATACTACCGGCAACCTCTTTGCGGTGGAAGACTTCAACAGGCTGCGCACCCAAATTGTGTTTCCCGGTATCAAAAACATATTGCAGGCCTCCGATTATGTGAAGGTAATGGACGCCACGCTCGAATTAAGGCCCAACGCGGCATCGATGGAGAAATATCCCTTGCCCCGAACATTGCAGCTTTACCAGCAACTGGAAGACGGCACCCTGGCCGGCCCCATGACAGCGAGCGACGGCAAGGCCATGAACGGATCGTTGCTGATCGACCAGGTATATGGCAAAGACACCCGCTATACGTTCGATGTGTCGGCATACATACTGGCCCAACTGGCGGCCAGCAACTTCACGGCGACCAGGCTGGTGCTGACAGGCGCCGGTGGTGATTCCACGCTAACCCGGCTCGTTGGCAATACCGCATCGGCGGCATCGCTTCGGTCGCGCCTGGTACTGACCCTGCTTGTTTACAAAAAACAATCCTGATTGCATGAAGCAGCTATGTCTTTTCATTTTTACAGCACTGGTCGCCACGGCGGCCACCGGCCAGAAAGGGATCAACAGCATGTACTCGGCTTATGGAATCGGCGATGTTCAACTGCGCGATTACAACGGTTACAATGGCATGGGCTCGCTCGGTACGGCCATGCCTTCTGTCATTACCCTCAACGAACTGAATCCTGCTTCTTATGGCAGCCTGCCTGTCAGCCGCCTGATCCTGGAATTGTCGTTCACGGGAAAGTCGGTGACCTATGCCAACGAAACGCAGCAGTTCAATGCCGGCGATTTCGGCATTAAAAAAGGCGCCATCGGCTTCAGTCTCTTCAAAAACTGGGGCACCAGCTTCGGGCTGCGCCGGTATTCTTCGGTCGATTACATGACATCGGGAACCCGGTA
>JBDHYM010000127.1:0-9345 GCA_039811405.1 Flavihumibacter sp.
TGCGCTCGCGGTTCGCCCCGAGTTACCCGATTACCTTCACCTTACACCCCTTGCCTATGCTTAGTGGTTTGAGTGTTATCGGTTTGGAGCGCGGCTCCGAACAGCAAGAAAAGTTATATTCCTTCAGCACCCTTCGGGGTGCTGATTTGCCTGAAGCCTTTTCGGTGGCCAGCGAAGTTGAAATAGACACGGCCATCGCCAAGGCAACGAAAGCATTTCCCGTATATGCAGCGTTGCCTGCCACCCGGCGCGCCGCCTTCCTGACGGCGATTGCCGAAGAGATCGCTGCGCTGGGCGACGCGCTGGCAGAACGCGCCCATATCGAATCTGGATTGCCCCTTGCACGCCTGCAGGGCGAGCGCGACCGTACCGTGAACCAGCTGAAGCTATTTGCCGCCGTTCTGAACGAAGGTTCTTATGTGGAAGCGGTGATCGATTCGGCTATGCCTGACCGTAAGCCCCTGCCACGCGCCGACCTGCGCAAGTGGCTGGTACCGCTGGGCCCGGTGGCTGTTTTTGCCGCCAGTAACTTCCCGCTGGCATTCTCTACGGCCGGCGGCGATACGGCTTCGGCGCTGGCCAGCGGCTGCCCCGTGCTGGTGAAGGCGCACCAGTCGCACCTGGGCACCAATGAAATGGTGGCGGTAGCTATTCAAACCGCTGCAAAAAAAACCGGCATGCCCGATGGCGTGTTCTCTTCGATTGTTGGCGGCGGCGCTACCCTGGGACAAACCCTTGCGGCGCACGAAGGCATTAAAGCCGTTGGTTTTACCGGTTCTTACCGCGCGGGAATGTCTATTTTCCGCAAAGCCAGCCTCGATCGCAAAACACCGATCCCGGTATATGCAGAGATGAGCAGCATTAACCCGGTATTGCTGCTGCCCGGCAAAATTGCCGCCGATCCCGTGGCGCTCGCCGCGCAGATCGCCGGATCGGTTACACTGGGTGTAGGACAGTTCTGTACCAATCCCGGATTGTTATTCGTGGTGAAGGGTACTGCCACCGATGCATTTGAAAAGGCGCTGGCGGAAGCGCTTTCAACAGTGCCCGCGGCAACCATGCTGAACAAGACCATCTGTTCGGCCTATTACAACGAGAAGCAGAAGCTGGCGGCGATGAAGGGCGTGGAAGTGGTGGTGGAAAATCCCAACGCATCTGCCGATTATAAAGGCAGCGCGGCCCTGATGAAAGTAAGCGCGGCTGCTTTCAGGAACGATGAAGCGTTCCAGAACGAGGTGTTTGGTCCTTCGACCCTGCTGGTGAGTTGCGATTCGCCGGAAGATATGGTAGCGGCCCTGGCGGCTATCCATGGACAACTAACCGGGTCTGTATTCGGCACCGATGCCGACTTTGCCGCTTTCCAGCCTGCCATCGGCACGCTGGGTGCGCGGGTGGGCCGGCTGATTTATAACGCTGTTCCCACGGGTGTGGAAGTTTGCCACGCCATGGTACACGGAGGGCCTTATCCCGCTACTACCGACGGAAGGAGCACTTCTGTAGGCGCCGACGCCATTAAGCGTTTTCTGCGACCGGTATGCCTGCAGGATGCGCCCGCCGCTTTGTTGCCCGATGCATTAAAAAATGAAAACCCGCTGGGTATTATGCGTAAGCTGAACGGCGTATATACCCGCGATGCTGTTGTATAAGATATGAAAGCTGTAGTAGTAGGCGGCGGTATCATCGGCCTTTGCAGCGCCTGGTACCTGCACGAAGCCGGGTGGGAAGTAGAATTGGTAGATCGTTCCGATCTGCACGATAACTGCTCTTACGGCAACCTCGGTATGGTGGTGCCCAGTCACTTCGTGCCGCTGGCCACGCCCGGCATCGTGGCCCAGGGCATCAAATGGATGTTCGATTCCAAAAGCCCGTTTTATGTAAAGCCCTCGCCCAGTTGGCGGCTGATCAACTGGGGGTTGAAATTCATCGCCAGCGCCAAGGCCGACAAGGTAGACTATGCCGCGCCGTTTCTGCGCGACATCAACCTGCTGAGCCGCTCGCTGTACGAGGAATGGAAGCGGGATGCCCTGTTTGATTTCTCTTTCGAGCAGAAAGGCATTATGATGTATTTCAAGGAAGAGAAAACGGCCGAGGAAGAATATCACCTGGCGGAAAAAGCGCGGTCAATGGGACTGGACGCAGTAGCCCTGAACCGCGAGGAGGCCCAGGCCGTTGAAACAGGCACCCGGCTGGATGTGCTCGGCGCGGTTCACTACCGTTGTGATGGTCACCTGTATCCCAATCAACTGATACCGGCGCTGATAAACGCCCTGCGGGAGAAAGGTGTTCAATTTCGGTTGGGCCATGCCGTTAGCAAAGTGCGCCGTAACGGACGTAAGCTGGTGTCGGTAGAAGCAGGGCCGGAAAATATACGCGGTGATCTCTTTGTTTTTGCAGCAGGTTCCTGGTTGCCGGAGCTGGCGTCGAAAGCCGGCGTGAAGATCCCGCTGATGCCTGGCAAGGGGTATTCATTTACCCTGGAAGATCCCTCGGTGAAGCTGGATATTCCCGCCATATTGTGCGAAGCCCGTGTGGCGATTACGCCGATGGCCGGCCGGATGCGGTATGGCGGCACTATGGAACTGGCTACTTTGAATGAAACCGTGAACATGCAGCGGGTAAGAGGTATTGTTGAATCGATTCCCAAATACTTCCCCGATAACCAACTCGCCATGCCTTCGCAAAAAGATGTCTGGTATGGATTCAGGCCCTGCTCGCCCGACGGGTTGCCCTATATCGGCACGGCCAAAGGCACCGATAACCTGGTGATCGGCGGCGGGCATGCCATGATGGGACTGAGCCTGGGACCGGCCACCGGGAAGCTGGTAGCAGAGATCGCTTCCGGCGAAAGAACCTCGGTTAATATCGACGCTTTCCGGGCCGACCGTTTTTAAGGGAGAATCATTGCTGGTCTGAAGCCCAATAGTCTACCACTACCGCTTTGTCCAGCAGCCCGCCGAGCTTTTCAACAAAGGCTTTGTGCGCAGGGTGCGGCAGGTATTCGTCGCGATCTTTCTCACTGGCAAAGGTCACGAGAAAACAATGGGTGAGGCCCTCGTTTAGCCCTTCGGGACTGTTATTCTTCCCCCACTCGAATGCTTTGATGGTTTTGATGGTGGCGGGAAGCTGTTTGAAGGTTTCCTCTACCATTTTGATCTGTGCTTCGGTGGCCGTGGGTTTGAATTTAAACAATACCACGTGCCGAAGTTGTTTACCTGATTGTGCATTCATGGCGAGTGCAATGGTTAGTGACAGCAGCAGAAAGCTGAGCTTTTTCATATCAGTCTGTATTGATGGCGGCCTGGCGCTTATTGCCGCCGATAAGGTAATAGATGGGGATGCCCAGCAGCGTAATGATCAGTCCCGGCCAGGTGAAGCCGGGCTTATAAATGATCAGCAGGATACAGAAGCTGAGGCCCATGATAATATAAATGACGGGCAATACCGGAAATCCGAATGCTTTATAAGGTCGCGGCACATCGGGCATTTTTTTGCGTAATATGAAAATACCCGCGATGGTGAGCATATAAAAGCCCACTACCACGAACGAGATCATATCGAGCAGTTGTCCGTATTTACCCGAAAGGCTCCAGGCGGCGGCGAACACGCACTGCACCCAGAGCGCCCATGCCGGAACGTTGTTGTTGTTCAGCGTGCCCGCCTTTTTAAAGAAGAGCCCGTCTTTCGACATGGTGTAGTACACCCTGGCCCCGGCGAGGATCAGCCCGTTGTTGCAGCCGAAAGTGGAGACCATGATCAGGATGGCGATGGTAATAGTGCCTGCATTGCCGATGATGGAATGAGCGGCAGATACCGCCACGCGGTCTTTTTCAGCGCCTGCAATTTCATTGAGCGGCAATACGGCTGTGTATACCACGTTGGTCAACACGTACACTACGGTAACGATAAGAGTGCCCAGGAAGAGGCTGAGCCCTATGTTCTTTGCGGGGTTTTTGATCTCACCGGCAATAAAGGTTACGTTGTTCCAGGAGTCGGAGCTGAAGATCGATCCCACCATCGCCGCAGCGATGGCGCCCATGGCGGCCACGGTGGTATAGTCGCCCAGCGTGCCATCGGTGGTGCGCGACTGCAGTTTCCAGGCGTCGGTCCAGTTGGCCTGCCAGATGTCGGCTTTAAAGGCGAACAGCCCGAAAACGATGAGCCCGAATAAGCTGATCAGCTTGGTGAGCGTAAATGTGGTCTGTATCGCTTTACCGCTTTCTATACCGCGGGTATTGATATACGTTAGTACAACAATGATAAAGATCGACAATAGCTGCGCGGCCGACACCTGCGTAAACCCGAGGTCCATGATAATATTGTCTTCGCTTACCACGGGAAACAGGTAGGCGGTGAATTTCGCAAAGGCTACACCCACCGCGGCAATGGTGGCTGTTTGTATCACCGAAAAAAAGCTCCAGCCATATAAAAAGCCCATCAGCGGGTTATAGGCTTTTTTGAGATAGACATACTGCCCGCCGGCGCGCGGGAACATACCGCTGAGCTCGCCGTACGAGAGGGCGGCGGTAATGGTCATAAACCCGGTGATCAGCCATACGGCAATCAGCCAGCCGGCGCTGCCGACGTTACGGGTGATATCGGCGCTTACGATAAAGATACCGGAGCCGATCATAGAGCCCGCTACGATCATAGTGGCGTCGAGCAGTTTGAGGGTCGGCTGAAAGTGATGTTGACTCATGCAGTGGTGGTTGGTGCGGGAAGATAGGTATTCCTGTTGAACGGTTAAACCAGTTTCGGTAGTTGATAGCCGTTGTGATAAGACGCTTTCAGCAGCCCGTTGGCATCGGCGGCGTTGAACTGGCCGGCTTCGTTGTTCCAGGCCAGTTTTTCACGCGTACGGAAAGCAATATTGCCCAACTGGCAAACCTGCGCGGTTTTGCTGGCCTCGCCGATCGGTGTATGGATATCGCCCGGCTTATTGCTGCGGATACAGTCGATGAAATTCTGGTGATGCAGCAGGAGAGAATCGCCCTGTACCTTTTGCAGTGGCACTTCTTCCATTTTTTTGCCTTCGGGTTTTACATACCAGCCTTCGCGGTTGAGCACCAGGGTGCCGTTGTTGCCGATAAAGGCCGTACCGTGGGTGAGTCCGTAGGGACCGAGGTCGATTCCCGTGGCATGTTCCCATATGATATTGAATTTGTCGTATTCGAATATCGCTGCGAGGGTGTCGGGCGTTTCGGAAGCATCGTCGGGATAGGCCATTTTCCCGCCGGAGGCCATCACTGTTTTTGGAAAGCCGGCTTTCATGCCCAGTAAGGCATAGTCCATCATGTGCACGCCCCAGTCGGTCATCAGTCCGCCGGCATAATCCCAGAACCAGCGGAAATTGAAATGGAAACGGTTGGCGTTAAAGGGTCGCAGAACGGCCGGCCCCAGCCAGGTTTTATAATCAACGCCGGCGGGCGGCGTACTGTCTGCCAGCACCGGTACCGGTTTCATCCATCCCTGGTAGGCCCAGGATTTCACCATGCGCACGTTGCCCAGCTGTCCGCTCTGAACAAAAGCGACGGCATTCCTGAAATGCGGGGCGCTGCGCTGCCACTGGCCTACCTGTACAAAGCTGCTATACCGTTTTTGGGCGGCTTCCATGAGGCGGCATTCTTCTACCGAATTGCCGCAGGGCTTTTCAACATACACGAACTTGCCGGCGGCGCAGGCGTCGGCCATCATGAGGCAATGCCAGTGATCGGGCGTGCCGATGATCACGAGATGCACGTCTTTGTTCTCGAGCAGTTGGCGGTAGTCGCCATAGGTCTTAACCGGTGTTTTCAGCTCGGCGGCTCTTTTGGCCAGCACATTGGCGTCTACATCGCAAAGCGCAATACACTGTGTATTGGGTATTTTCAACAGTGCGGTAAGATTGCTCCACCCCATGCCGTTTACACCGATAAGACCTACGTTGATCTTGTCGAGCGCTGAAAATCGGAGCGGATTGCGGGCAAAAAGGGTGGTCCCGAAAGCGGGTAACAGGGCTGACCCGAGCAGGATCGATCCTGACCCGGTCAGGAAGCGGCGGCGGGAAGTTGGCATGGCATCGTTTTAACCAGGGAAAATTAGGGAAATTATTGGCAAATATCAGGCGGCAATAATAATTGTATTTTGTACATTTAAATGTATGAAGAAACACTCCCTGCTTGCTGCTGCTGCGATTTTGCTGGCAGCCTGCGCTGCTGCGCAAACGATGAAGGCGGACTACCCCATCCAGCCAGTGCCGTTCACCCAGGTACATTTTCACGATGATTTCTGGGCGCCGAAAATAGAGACGAACCGTACGGTGACCATTCCGTATGTGCTGCAGAAGTGCCGGGAAGAAGGGCGCATCGATAATTTCCTGAAAGCGGCGGGTAAAATACCGGCCGACAAATCCACCGAATACCCGTTCGACGATACGGATATCTACAAGCTGATAGAGGGAGCTTCTTATTCGCTGCAGGTAAAGCCCGACAAGGCGCTGGAGGCGTCGGTCGATACGCTGATTGCCATTATTGCGGCGGCGCAGGAGCCCGATGGCTACCTGTACACTTTCCGTACCATGAAGCCGAAAAAGCTGCATGAATGGATCAGCGAAAAACGTTGGGAAAACGATCCTGACCTCAGCCACGAATTGTACAACAGCGGTCACCTGTTCGAAGCGGCGACCGCGCATTATCTGGCCACCGGCAAAAAGAACTTTTTAGACATTGCGATCAAAAATGCCAACCTGCTGGTAAAAGATTTTATGGGGGGCAAATTGCCTTATTTTCCCGGTCACCAGGTAGTGGAAATGGGGTTGGCCAAGATGTACCGGGTAACGGGCAGGAAAGAATACCTCGACCTGGCTAAATATTTTCTCGATATCCGCGGCGATGGCCGGGTGAAGGGCGCCGAATACAGCCAGAGCCACATGCCCGTGGTGCAGCAGCATACGGCGGTAGGCCATGCGGTGCGCGCGGCATATATGTACACCGGTATGGCCGACGTGGCGGCGCTGACGGGCAACGACGGTTATGTGCGGGCCATCAACGATATCTGGAACGATGTGGTGGAGCACAAACTTTACCTGACGGGTGGTATCGGCGCCACCGGCAACGGCGAAGCATTCGGTGCGGCCTACGACCTGCCCAATATGAGCGCGTATGCCGAAACCTGCGCGTCGATCGCGAACGTGTACTGGAACAGCCGCATGTTTTACCTGAATGGCGATGCGCGGTATTTCGACGTGCTGGAGCGCATCCTGTACAATGGCTTGCTATCGGGTGTATCACTGAGCGGTAACAAATTCTTTTATCCCAATCCCCTCGCTTCGATGGGGCAGCACCAGCGTGCGGCCTGGTTCAACTGTGCCTGCTGCATATCGAATATGACGAGGTTTATGCCCTCGATTCCCGGTTATGTATATGCGCAGCAGCAAAACAGGATCTATGTTAACCTGTATGTGGCCAATACGGCAACCATTCAGTTACCCGCCGCGAAAGTAACGGTGAACCAGGAAACCGGCTATCCCTGGAAGGGAGATGTGCAGGTGCAGGTGAACCCGGAAAAAGCGGCCGCTTTTGCTCTCTACCTCCGCATACCCGGCTGGGCAAAAGGTGAAGCGGCGCCCGGCTCTTTGTATTCGTTCCTGGAAGAGAAGATGCCGGCTGTTGCCGTGCAGCTCAACGGTAAGCCCGTACCCTTGAAAACGGAAAAGGGATATGTGGTGCTGCATCGTACCTGGAAAAAAGGCGATGTGGTGAGCCTGGTGTTCCCGATGGAAATACAGAAGGTCATTGCCAACCGTTCGGTGAAAGACGATCGCTCGCGGTTTGCCCTGCAGCGGGGGCCCCTGGTGTATTGTCTCGAAGGGCCTGATAACCTCGACAGTGCGGTGCAGAACATCGTGGTAAACAAAAACGCGGTGTTTACGGCGAGGTATGAGCCGGGCCTGCTGAACGGGGTGGAAGTGTTGCAGGCAAGCGGCAGCTCTGCCAAACGGCAGCTGAACAGCGATGTGTTGCTGCGTACAGAGCAATCGGTAAAGGCCATACCGTATTATGCGTGGAATAACCGCGGACCGTCGGAAATGGAAGTCTGGATTGCCTGCAGCGATTCGGTGGCGCGGCCTAAGCCGGCGCCGACCATTGCGTCGAAAGCGACCGTGCGTTCATCGCAAACCAACCAGCGGATGCTGCGCGGGGTGAACGATCAGTACGAACCCGCCGATGCACAAGACCATAACAGCGTGTACCTGCACTGGTGGCCGAAAAACGGTACCCTTGAATGGGTGCAATACGATTTCGACCAGGAATACGAGGTAAGCAGCTCCAAAGTGTATTGGTTCGACGACGGCCCTTTTGGCGGTTGTCGGCTGCCCGTGTCGTGGAAGATCTATTACAGGAGCGGTGACCAGTGGCTGCCGGTAGCTGCCACCACGGCCTACCCCGTTACAAAGAATCAATACGATGAAGTGCGGTTTAGTCCCGTGAAAACGACCGCCCTGAAGCTGGAGGTGCAGTTGCCCGCCGACAATTCGGCCGGGCTGCATGAATGGATCGTCAACTGATCAGGAAGCCACCTCAAACGTGTGGTGGTAATAAGTTTCGACGTATTCGCTCGGTGATTTTCCGACGATGGATTTAAATACACGGTTGAAGTTGGTGATGCTGTTGAACCCGCAGGTGTACGCGATGGTGCTGATGCTTTCGAAAGCGCCGTCGGTCAGTTTTTTGCAGGCTTCGTTGATGCGTACTTCGTTAAGGAACGACACGAAGGTGTGGCGGGTTCTTTTCTTGAAATAGCGGCAAAAGGCCTGTGGCGTCATGTGCGCCTGCTTGGCCACGTCTTCGAGCGTGATCTGCTGGGCATAGTTCATCATGATGAAATGATAAATATTTCCCAGGCGGATGCCTTCGTGCTCGCTCACGGTCGACATATCCGAAAGGCTCGACAATTCTTTCAACCCCGTCATATTGCTGAAGCGGCGCAACAGGTCGATGAATCCCATAATCTGCTCAATGCCGTTGTCGCCGGCAATAGTCTCCATCAGGCGGCTGATGGCGGGCACCTGGTCTTCGGGAATGGCGAAACCGTTGCGATGGCGCTGCAAAAAGGTTTTGACCGTTTTCAATTCGGCCAGATCGAACAGGTGTTGCAGTTTGCCATTAGGATTGAAGAAGATGGTCATGGCTTCTACCGTACGTTGTACGCCCGAGGAGAAATAAGAAGGATCGCTTTTGAACACATGCGGCTGGTTAGCGCCGATGCAATAGATCTCGTTCGCCCGGAACGGGTGCATATTGTTATCGACCACCAGGGTGCCTTCTCCTTTCTGGACCCAGGTGAGCTGCATTTCGTCGTGCCGGTGGA
>JBDHYM010000128.1:0-9313 GCA_039811405.1 Flavihumibacter sp.
CCACGCATACCACGCCCGATGCGATCAGCATCAATGCGCTGCTGAAGCAGATGGTCGACGCAGGCTGTCGCTTCGCTTTTATGGAAGTGAGCTCGCACGCGATCCACCAGCACCGCATCGCCGGTTTGCAGTTCGCGGGAGGTGTTTTTACGAATATCACCCACGATCACCTGGACTACCACAAAACATTTGATGAGTATATCCGGGTCAAGAAGAAGTTCTTTGATGATTTGCCTGCGGGCGCTTTTGCTATCAGCAACCTTGATGACAAGAGAGGTGCGGTGATGTTGCAGAACACGGCTGCCAGAACGTATTACTACAGCCTCCGGTCGATGGCCGAGTTTAAAGGCAAGATACTGGAGAACGGGCTGACGGGTTTGCTGATGAACATCAACGACCGGGAAGTTCATTTCCGGCTGATCGGAGAATTCAATGCCTATAACCTGCTGGCGGTATATGGAGTGGCTATTTGCCTCGGCGAAGAGAAAGACGAAGTGCTGCAGTGCTTAAGCGTGATGACAGGGGCGGAAGGCAGGTTCGAATATGTGGTGAGCCCGGTAGACCGCATCATCGGTATCGTTGACTATGCGCACACGCCCGATGCCCTGGAGAATGTGCTGAAAACGATCCGGCAGTTGCGCAGCGGTGAGGAAAAGATCTTTACGGTAGTGGGCTGCGGCGGCGACCGCGACAAAACGAAGCGGCCGGAAATGGCGCAGATCGCCTGTGACTACAGTGATAAGGCCATCTTCACTTCCGATAATCCGCGCAGTGAAGATCCGCAGGTGATCCTGCACGACATGGAAGCAGGATTGAACACGGCGGCCAAAAGAAAATTTATCAGCATCGCCGACAGGCGCGAAGCGATCAAAACCGCTTTCAGCCTGGCCCAGCCGGGAGACATCGTGCTGGTGGCGGGCAAGGGACATGAAAAGTACCAGGAAATAAAAGGGGTGAGAAACCATTTCGACGACAAAGAAGAGATCGAAAAAGTGATCACCCTGTTGAATAAATAATTAGGACGGTTACTCAGAACAAACCCATCCGGCTGGACACCGGGTGGTAGCCAGAACAACAAACCATCATGCTGTACCACTTAATTGATTGGTTAAAAACTTTAGGAATAAAGTTCCCGGGAAGTGCGCTGTTTCAGTTCATCACTTCCCGGGTGTTACTGGCTGTAATTCTGTCGTTGATCATCACTACGGTATTTGGAAAAAAACTGATCCAGTACCTGCGCAAGAAGCAGGTGGGTGAATCGGTGCGTGACCTGGGTTTGCAGGGCGAACAGCAAAAAAAAGGAACGCCTACCATGGGCGGCCTCATCATCATACTGGCCGTGCTGGTGCCGACCCTGCTGCTGGCTGATCTCAACAAAGCGTATATACGCGTTATGATCTTCAGCACGGTCTGGCTGGGTCTTATTGGTTTTATCGATGATTACCTGAAGCTGCGCGCCAAAAAGATCGCCCAGCAGCAGGGAGTGGCCTATAAAAAAGGAGACAAAGACGGCCTCGCCGGCTGGTTCAAGATACTGGGACAGGTAGGGCTGGGGCTGGTAATCGGGCTGACCATTTTGTTCAACGACAATACCAAGGCCTGGCGGGAATACATGGGCGACGATGTATCAAATGTGAAAAACGTAAAAACGATCCGGTTCCAGGGAACCGAACGACATTTCGTGGAAGCCAATGAACCGATCACCACCATTCCCTTCGTAAAGAGCCATGAGTTCAATTACTCAAAGCTTTTGCCGGCATCGCTGCGCGGGCCGCTCACGAATATATTGTATGTGGTAATCGTGATCCTGATCGTTACGGCGGTATCGAACGGCGCGAACCTCACCGATGGCCTGGACGGGCTGGCAACGGGCGTAAGCGCGATCATCGGTTTGTGTTTGGGGGTATTCGCCTATGCCAGCGGTAACCTGATACTGGCAGATTACCTGAACATCATGTACATACCAAATCTCGGTGAGCTGTCGATTTTCATCGGGGCGATGGTGGGAGCCTGCGTTGGGTTTTTATGGTACAATGCCTTCCCCGCCCAGGTGTTCATGGGCGACACGGGAAGCCTGATGCTGGGTGGTGTGATTGCAGCGCTGGCGATCATTGTTCGCAAAGAATTGCTGATCCCCATTTTTTGCGGCGTATTCCTGGTCGAGAATTTAAGCGTCGTGCTGCAGGTAAGCTATTTTAAGTACACGAAGAAGAAATACGGTGAAGGCAGAAGGATCTTTTTGATGAGCCCCCTGCACCACCACTACCAGAAGCTCGGTTATCATGAAAGCAAGATCGTAACCCGCTTCTGGATCGTAACTCTTTTTTGCGTGGTGTTTTCGATCGTTACCCTGAAAATCCGGTAATAAGAGAACCGAGGAAAAACCGATAAACCCGCACCGGGAGCAAGCTATTTTGTGGTGCAGGAATCCTAATACGTTTGAAAAACCCCCTATCCGTTTGCGCCCGTAGAAAAGATATGTATGAATGAACTGGTGATCATATTGGGTGCCGGCGAAAGCGGCGTGGGAGCGGCCCTGCTTGCCAAACAACAGGGATACGATTGCCTGGTGAGCGACGGGGGACAACTGAAACCCGTACACCGGCAGGAGCTGGCCAACGCCGGTATTGCCTTTGAAGAGGGAAAGCACAGCGAGGAAAAGATATTGCAGGCAGCATTGGTGGTGAAGAGTCCGGGAATACCCGAAAAGAACGAGCTGGTTAAGAAGATTCGCGCAGCGGGCATACAGATCATCAGTGAAATTGAATTTGCGTATCGTTTTATCGGCAGCAGCCAGGTCATCGCCATAACAGGCAGTAACGGAAAAACCACTACCACAGCGCTGACCCATCACATCTGCAAGCACGCAGGGTTGGATTGCGCGCTGGTAGGCAATATAGGATACAGCTTTGCCAGGCAGGTGGCCGAAGCGCCCAAGCCCTGGTACATCGCCGAGATCAGCAGCTTTCAGTTGGACGATATCGAAAGTTTTCGTCCGCATGTAGCCATTCTCACCAATATCACCGAAGACCACCTCGACCGGTACGATTATCAGTTCAGGAAATACATCAATAGCAAATTCAGGATTACGGAGAACCAGCACGCATCTGATTATTTCATCTATAATGAAGACGATGAGGTGACGATGCAGCATATCGGTGACTTTTCCATCCTATCAAACCCATTACCAACCAGCATGCGTAAAGAACTACTCCACGGTGCATTTATTAAAGACAGCCAGATGACCGTGGCCACTGCCGATGAGAAATTCCAGATGAGCATTTATGATTTCGCCCTGAAAGGCAAACACAACCAATACAATACCATGGCAGCGGGACTGGCGGCTTCGGTGATCGGGCTGCGAAAAGAAAAGATCAGGGAAGCTATCCAGAGCTTCGAAGCGCTGGAGCACCGGATGGAATCGGTGGCCCTGGTGAGAGGCATCGAGTTCATCAACGACAGCAAGGCCACCAACGTGAACAGTACCTGGTACGCCCTGGAAAGCATGACCAAGCCCACGGTGCTGATTTTGGGTGGCGTCGATAAAGGAAATGATTATTCCCTCATACTTGACCTGGTAAAAGAGAAAGTGAAGGCGATTGTATGCATGGGCGTCGATAACCGGAAGATACACGAGGCCTTTCAGCACCATGTACCCGTTATGGTAAACACCGGCAGCGCCGCCGAAGCCGTTCATTCGGCATTCCGGCTCGCCGCCAAAGGCGACGCGGTATTGCTGAGCCCCGCCTGCGCCAGCTTCGATCTTTTCAAAAATTACGAAGACAGGGGAGCGCAGTTTAAAGAGGCGGTAAAAAATCTTTGATGTTCAATTTTTGACGTTGCAAACGCTGTTAAATAAAACGAAAGGAGACAAGGTCATTTGGACGCTGGTCGTGTTACTGGCCATGATGAGCTTGCTGGTGGTGTACAGCTCCACAGGTTCACTGGCGTATAAGATGTACAAAGGGAATACCGAAGTGTACCTGTTCAAGCAGGTGGCGTTTATTTGCGTGGGCATTGTACTGATCTATTTTGCGCATATGGTGAATTATACACTGTATTCGCGGGTGGCCCGGGTGGTTTTTTTCATTACTATTCCCCTGCTGGTATATACCATGTTCTTTGGCGTAACGCTGAACGAGGGCAGCAGGTGGATCAAGCTGCCGATCATCAATTTAACGTTTCAAACCAGCGATCTGGCGAAACTGGCCCTATTCATGTACGTTAGTCGTATGCTTAGCCGGAAACAGGACCAGATCAAAGATTTTAAAACAGGATTCCTGCCGCTGATCATCCCGGTGCTGGTGATCTGCCTGCTTATCGCACCTGCCAACCTGTCGACCGCCCTGCTTACGGGCGCTACCAGCCTGATGCTTTTGTTCATAGGCCGGGTACAGGTGAAGCACCTCGCGCTGGTGGGGCTGCTGGCATTGGTGCCGATACTTTTCCTGATTGGCGCAGCCGTAGTGCAACACAACAGCGGCAACGGGGTAAAGCCTAAAACAGACGGAAAATCGAAGCTGACGGCCCGCTATACCACCTGGGTGAACAGGGTTGAAAATTTTATGTATGGTGGTGGAACCGACGGCGACGACGACGATAATTACCAGGTGAACCAGGCCAAGATCGCTATTGCCAAAGGAGGATTTTTTGGTCTCGGTCCCGGTAACAGCGAACAGCGGAATTTCCTGCCGCATCCGTATTCAGATTTCATATATGCCATTATTATCGAAGAATACGGCATCATCGGCGGCGCGGTGGTACTGCTGGTGTACCTGGTCTTCCTGTTCAGGAGCATCCAGCTATTCAGGAAGTGTCCTTATGCTTTTGGCGCCTTCCTGGCGCTGGCACTCAGTTTTACGCTGGTGATACAGGCCATGGCGAATATGGCGGTGAATGTGAACCTGTTCCCGGTGACCGGCGTAACCCTGCCCCTGGTGAGCATGGGTGGCAGCTCCTTTTTATTCACCTGCGTGGCCATTGGTATTATACTGAGCGTATCGAGATATGTGGAGAAAATGGAAAGTAAAAAACAGGCTGGAGAACCGGAGGTAATGGCATGAGCAATCGAAGAGTGATCATAGCAGGGGGCGGTACCGGCGGACATATATTCCCCGCCATCGCCATTGCGAATGCACTGAAGGAGCTTGACCCGCAGGCAGAGATATTGTTCGTGGGGGCGAAGGGAAAAATGGAAATGGAAAAAGTGCCGCAGGCGGGCTATACTATCGAGGGACTGGACATAGCGGGTTTCAACAGGAGTTCTTTGCTTAAGAATATAGGGCTGCCTTTCAAGCTGATCAGAAGCTTCTTCCAGGTGCGCCGCATTTTCCGGGCATTTAAGCCGACGGCTGTGGTAGGTGTGGGCGGTTATTCCAGCTTCCCGGTGTTACGGCTGGCGCAACAAAAAGGAATTCCCAGCTTTTTGCATGAGTCCAATTCTTTTGCCGGTCGCGCTAACCAGATGCTGGGAAAAAAAGCAACCCGCGTTTTTGTGGCGACCGATGGTATGGAAAGATTTTTTCCGCCGGAAAAAATCCTGGTAACAGGCAACCCCGTACGCAAATCGATTGTGGCTGCTCAAACCGGCAGGGACGAAGCGATCAGGCAGTTCGGGCTGCAGCCGGGTAAAACCACCATATTGTCGGTAGGCGGCAGCCTGGGCGCGCGCAGCATCAACGAGGCCGTGGAGGCAGGGCTCGAACGGCTGCACGACGAAGGGTTGCAACTGATCTGGCAGGTAGGGAAGAATAACCTTGATGCAGCGAAGAAAACAGCCTTCGAAGCGAAAGGCGATGTATGGGTGAACGAATTCATCGCCGGTATGGAAACCGCTTTTGCCGCGGCCGATATCGTGATTTCGCGGGCCGGCGCCATGTCGATCGCCGAGATCTGCGTGGCAAAAAAACCGGCGGTACTGGTGCCTTATCCCTATGCGGCCGAAGACCACCAGACCGTGAATGCGCAGAACCTGGTGAAAAAAGAAGCGGCGATACTGGTACCCGACGCCGAAGTGAAACAGCGGCTGATCGGCACCGTTATAGCGCTTGCAAAAGACCCCCTGCTGCAAAAGCAGTTGAAGAACAATATAGCCCCGCTGGCAATCGGCAATGCCGATAAGGTCATCGCCGCAGAAATAATAAAACTGACCCAGTGATATCAATCAACGACATACAAACGGTTTATTTTATCGGTATCGGTGGTATCGGTATGAGCGCCGTTGCCCGTTATTTCCATTCGTTGGGAAAAACGGTGAGCGGTTACGACCGGGTAGCCACCTCGCTCACGGCGTCGCTGGAAGCAGAAGGCATCGCCATTCATTTTACCGACGATCCCGCGCTGGTGCCTGCTCATCCCGACCTGGTGATCTATACGCCGGCCATTCCCGCCGATCATAAAGAGCTGCAACTGGTGCGCAGCAAGGGCTTCCTGTTGATGAAACGCAGTGAGGTGCTGGGGTTGATCAGCCGTGGTTCCTTCAATATCTGCATCGGCGGCACGCATGGAAAAACCACCACCACCACGCTGATCGCGCACATCCTGCGCGACACCGGCTATGGCTGCAATGCTTTCCTGGGAGGCATCAGTGTGAATTACGATACCAATTTCTGGAGCGACAGCCGCAATGTGTCGGTGATAGAAGCCGATGAATATGACCGGAGCTTCCTGCAACTGAGTCCCGATATCGCTGTGATCTCGTCGATGGACCCCGACCACCTCGACATATACGGCACCGAAGAAGCCATGCAGGATGCTTTTGTTGCTTTCAGCAAAAAGCTGAAGCCCGGCGGCACGCTGTTCAGCAAATTCGGGCTGCCCCGTGCACGTTCATTTGATGCGCCGCGGCACCTGACCTACAGCCTGCAAAATGAATCGGCCGATATCCGCGCCGCGAACATCAGCATGCACGACGGCGGTTATGTATTCGACCTGGTGTTGCCCGATACGGTGATCAGCGGGATTTCGCTGAACATGGGCGGGCTGCATAATGTGGAGAACGCCGTGGTAGCCATTTCGATAGCCCACCAGTTGGGCATAGACACTGCCGCCATCAAAAATGCCATAGCCGGCTTCAAAGGCGTGAAAAGACGGTTTGAATACATATATAAGCAGCAGCAACTGGTGTATATCGACGACTATGCCCATCACCCCGAAGAGCTGAAAGCGTTGCTGAAGGGCGCACGCACGCTGTTTCCGCAACGAAAATGCTGCCTTGTATTCCAGCCGCATCTCTTCAGCCGTACGCGCGACCTGGCCGATGCTTTTGCAGAAAGCCTCGACCTGGCCGATGAAGTGATCCTGTTACCGATTTATCCCGCACGCGAGCTGCCGATACCCGGTGTAACCAGCCAGGTATTGCTCGATAAGCTCCAGGTAGAAGAGAAGCAAATACTCGATAAGCAGGCCGTATTGTCGTACCTCGAAAACAGCTACCTGCCCTCCCTGCGCCCCGATTTTCCCGGGCTGCTGATCACGGCCGGGGCGGGCGACATCGATACATTGGTAAAACCCATTGCTGAACTGATCCGGAAAAAATGGTAACCGCACCTAAACATACCAGGAAGATCATGCTCACCCTCTTCTGGCTGTTGCTGGCCGCGGGGGTAACCGCGGCCCTGGCAGCCGCGATTCGCAAGAGCAACGCCAGTCTCTGCGAAAAAGTGGAGATCAGTGTAAAAGGGAAGGAACCGCATTTCCTGGCAAAGACCGATATCTGGAGCATGATGGGCAGCGGCGGACCGAAAGACTTTACAAACAAGCCCGTTGCGTCGATAAATCTCAGCGCGCTGGAGAACAAGCTGCGTGGCAATACCTGGGTAAAGGGTGCGGAAGTGTATATCGATAAAGAAGGCACGCTGCGGGTACTGGTGACCGAAAGAACACCCATCGCCCGGCTCTTCACCGCCCAGGGCGGCTCTTTTTATCTCGACGACGAAGGTAAATACCTGCCCCTTGGTTCGGGCAAGCCGGCGATGCGCCTGCCGGTTTTCACTGGTATGCCCGAAAAAATCAGGGCCAATAGTGCAGCCGACAGCAGCCTGCTGCAAGGCGTTGGCGCCATCAGCCGGGTGCTGCAGACAGATTCGCTCTGGAAGGCGCAGATCGTACAGGTTGACCTGGGAAGCGACAGGAACTTCGATATGGTTCCGCTGGTGGGAAACCACCTGATCCATTTCGGCAACGGCGATCATGTGCAGGAGAAGTTCGAACGGCTCGCCGTTTTTTACCAGAAAGTGCTTACCAAAACCGGGTTCGATTATTACCGGTCGATCAGTGTGCAATATGCCGGGCAGGTAGTGGGCGAAAAGCGTCAGCCAATATCCACATCCGTGGATAAAAAAATATATATAACAACTGTTGCTAATTCACCTTTGGCGGTTAATAGCAGCAGCAGAAACAACTAAAAATAAACCCTGTTTATGAACCACGAACAACCCATTATTGTCGGCCTTGACATCGGTACTACCAAGATTGCTGCTATTGCGGGTAGGAAAAATGAATATGGGAAACTGGAGATCCTCGGGTTCGGTCGCGCCAACAGCAACGGCGTGAAACATGGCCAGGTGCTCAACATCGATGAAACCATCAAAGCGATTGCCAGTGCCCTCGAAAACTGTTATGCGTCCAATCCCAATCTCGAGATCAGCGAAGTGTATGTAGGCATTGCCGGCCACCACATCAAAAGCCTGCAAACACGCGGCGATATTGTTCGCCAGAATACCGAAGAGGAAATTTCGCAGCGCGAGATCGATCAACTCATCGCCGACCAGTATAAGACCTATATCCCGGCGGGCGACCAGATCATCGACGTGATACCGCAGGAGTTTACGGTAGATAACTTCCAGAACATTCCCAATCCCATCGGCTATGGCGGCGTGAAGGTAGGCGCCAACTTCCACATTATCACCGGCGATAAAAACGCCATTCGCAACATCAACCGCGCGGTAGAGAAAAGCGGGCTGCACACCAAAGACATGGTATTGCAGCCACTCGCTTCTTCGGCGGCCGTTATGGGGCAGGAAGACATCGAAGCCGGCGTAGCCATTGTGGATATCGGCGGCGGCACCACCGACCTGGCCGTGTTTTATGAAGGCATTTTGAAGCATACCGCGGTGATCCCCTTCGGCGGAGAGAACATCACCAACGATATCAAAACCGGCCTGGGCGTATTGAAAACGCAGGCCGAGCAGATGAAAGTGCAGTTCGGGTCGGCCCTGTCGAACGAGGCCAAAGCGAATGCCTTCATAACGATACCGGGTATGCGCGGATTGCCGCCCAAGGAGATCAGCGTAAAGAACCTGGCCAATATCAT